>CALPON020000154.1 GCA_943325195.2 Sphingobacterium thalpophilum
CACCCTTAACTTTTATTGATCAGATTGGTCTACGCGAACATCTAAGTCCCAACCGCGCCAATGGATTGGTAAGTATGATTACCCGCATGAAAACAGACAGTGCAGCAGCGCTGATAGAGCATAAAAATTAAAATAAGAATTGAACAAAGCACGATGGCAGCCATCATAGTAACTAAAAATACGGAGCTCATGCAACGGGTGATCGATGAAATTAAGACCTGCTTTGATCCGGAGATCCCTGTAGATGTATGGGAACTGGGTCTGATTTATGAATTGCATCTAGATGAGCAAAGTCATCTAAAAATTGTGATGACCCTGACTTCTCCAAATTGTCCGGTTGCCGAAAGCCTACCCGCAGAGGTAGAAAATAAATTACGGCTAGTCCCCGGCGTCGTTTCTGCGGAGCTTAAATTGACCTTTGAACCGAGCTGGGAAAAGGACATGATGAGTGAAGTGGCGCAGCTTGAATTGGGCTTTATGTGATATTTTAACGGGCGCCTGGGCTTTAAAAGGCGCTCGTAAATTCGTATATTTGCGATTCGTACAATGGCAAAAGACACTACTATCCGTTGCTCTCTGTGTGGCAGAGACAAAAAAGAATCAAAAATCCTGATTGCCGGTATTAACGGGCATGTCTGCGATAATTGCGTGACCCAAGCGTACGGAATTATCAAGGAAGAAGCGGTTGGCGAACAAAAGCAGCAGGTGCAGCACGCACTTAATCTGCTGAAGCCACAAATGATTAAGGAGCGGCTCGATGAGTACGTCATTGGTCAGAATGATGCCAAAAAAGTTCTTAGTGTCGCCGTCTACAATCACTTTAAACGTATTTCACATCTTGCTAAAACCAGCAAGGACGATGTGGAAATCGATAAGTCCAACCTGATTCTAGTCGGAGAAACCGGAACGGGAAAAACACTACTGGCGCGGACCATTGCGACCATGCTCAATGTTCCTTTTTGTATCGCAGATGCTACCGTCTTGACAGAAGCGGGTTACGTTGGTGAAGATGTGGAAAGTATCCTGACCCGTCTCCTTCAGGCAGCGGACTATGATGTGGCAGCAGCAGAAAAAGGAATTGTTTTTATTGATGAGGTGGATAAGATTGCTCGGAAGAGTGATAATCCAAGTATTACGCGCGATGTCAGTGGTGAAGGAGTGCAGCAGGCCATGCTAAAATTACTGGAAGGCACCGTGGTGAATGTTCCCCCTCAAGGTGGAAGAAAACATCCCGATGCCAAAATGATTCAGGTCAACACAAAAAACATTTTATTCATTTGTGGCGGTGCTTTCGATGGTATCGAGAAAAAAATCGCACAACGGCTTAATACCAAGGCCGTCGGCTATTCCGCCAGCGTGGAGGAACAGGAAATCGATAAAGCTAATTTACTACAATACATCTCTCCGCAGGATCTAAAATCTTTTGGACTCATCCCCGAATTAATCGGACGACTACCTGTCCTTACTTATCTGAAGCCACTTGACCGCAGCGCCTTGCGTCAGATTCTCACAGAACCTAAAAATGCATTAATGAAACAGTACAAACAACTGTTTCGCATGGAAGGCACCAAGTTGGAGATTGAAGAGGAGGTGCTGGAATTAATTGTTGACAAAGCGATTGAATTTAAATTAGGCGCGAGGGGACTCCGCAGTATTTGTGAAGCCATCATGACCGATATTATGTACAGTCTGCCGAGTGAAGAAAAACCAGTAAAGCAGTTTACGGTCACCTTGAGCTATGCGCTCGACAAACTGAAGAATGCCCGGCTGAATCAGTTGAAAGTAGCGTAAAATCCCCCTTATTATTAGTTAGCCTTCGCTTCTGTTTAAGCCTCTTTTTCCTTCGATTGTCGGAAAAAGTGCGGGATAACGCCGTTCTCAATTCCTCCAAAAAATTGGACCAAAAATCGTACCTTCAACCTTCAAACAAATTTTATGAACTTCGATACTTATAAATTTACCGTTGAAGAACGGTTTATTCGCTACGTCAAAATAGATACACAATCGGATGCTAGTTCACCAACTTGTCCCAGTACTGAAAAACAAAAAGACCTGCTGCTTTTGCTAGTAGAGGAGTTAAAAGCAATGGGTATTAGTGATGCAGCGATGGATGAGAATGGTTATGTATATGCTACCGTACCATCCAACACACTAAAAAAGGTACCTGTGCTTTGTTTTTGTTCGCATGTGGATACAGCTCCCGATTGCAGTGGTACCAATGTTAAACCGCAGATACACCGAAAGTATCAAGGAAATGACATCGTCTTATCCGGCGATACCTCACAGATTATTCGCGTATCCGAGCACCCAGATCTTAAGGGCATGACCGGGCATGACATTATTACTACGGATGGTACAACCCTCCTAGGAAGTGATGATAAAAGCGGAGTGGCTGAGATTATGGATGCGGCAAACTTCTTGATGACGCATCCGGAAGTCAAGCATGGTGCCATCCGAATTCTTTTTACGCCCGATGAAGAAATTGGAAGAGGGGCAGATAAAGCCGATATGAAACGCCTTGGCGCTGATTTCGCATATACCCTTGATGGGGGACCACGTGGAACCTTAGAAAATGAGACCTTCAGTGCCGATGGGGTCACCGTTAAGATTACAGGCTTCTCCACACACCCGGGTTATGCTAAAGATAAAATGCAGCACGCGATAAAAATTGCGGCTGATATTATTCAAAAACTTCCGAAAGAGAAAGCACCAGAATCCACTGAAAAAAAGCAACCGTTCATTCATCCAACCGCTATCAGTGGTGGACTGGAGGAAGTTACCATTAACTTTATTGTTCGCGCCTTTGATACAGCGACCTTACATGAACTAGAAGCTGAATTAAAAACCATTGTCGAAAAAGCACTCTTGCCCTATAATAAATCGTGTTTTGATTTTACGGTGACAGAACAGTACCGTAACATGAAAGAAGTGCTAGATCAACATCCACAGATTGTAGGACATGCCATGGAAGCCATTCGCCGCACAGGTATTGAGCCGGTACTAGACAGTATCCGCGGTGGTACAGATGGGTCACGTTTTTCATTTATGGGGCTGCCAACTGCTAATTTATATGCAGGCGAGCATGGCATTCACAGCAAACAAGAATGGGTCAGCGTGCAGGATATGCAAAAGGCAGTAGAAACCATTGTGCACATTGCTGGTATCTGGGAAGAGAAAGCTGACTGATACGATACAAAGTCCTTCAAAACAACGGAAAAGGCAGTAGACTTTAAATTTTTAGTCCCTTATCGTGGCATTCAGCGCCTTCAATAGACCCTGGGCCTTCAGTTGACATTCCTCGTATTCGGTCGCTGCTTCACACTGATGTGTAATGGCACCGCCTACCGCGATTCGCACCTGTTTTTTTTCAGAATTATAAAAGATACTTCTGATTAATACACCTAATTCGAAATCACCTTTGTGATAAATACCCAATGCACCACTGTAATTTTGTCGCTCAAATTTTTCGGTTTCTGAACATAAATCCATCGCCCGCCGTTTCGGTGCGCCCGTCATGCTGGCCATGGGAAAAGTGGCTTCCAAGATCTCTTCTAGTCCCAAACCCTCTTTGACTTCACAGGTCACCGTACTCACCAGCTGATGCACCGTTGTATACGTCTCGATTGCGAATAAGGACGGAACGTTCACACTCCCTCTTGCCGCTATACGCGACAGGTCATTGCGCGCTACATCGACCGCCATGACGTTTTCAGTTCTTTCTTTCAGACTGCTTTGTAAGTTGTTTTTAAAGTTTTGATCTTCTTCTTCCGTTCTGCCACGCGGCGCCGTTCCTTTAATAGGTTTTGTGATGAGCAGAGGGCCCTCGCGTTTTAGAAATAATTCGGGACTCGCACAGAGAATGTAGTCGCTGCCGTACTTTAACAACATACTGTAAGGCGCCATGGTTAGACGGCGGAGCTCTGCAAATACCTGAAGGGGATCCAGCACCACCTCTTCCGCTTCGTAGGCGACACAATAATTAATTTCGTAAATATCTCCCCGCTGAATATGTTTCTTCAGTCGGTCAATCTGCTGCAAATAATCTTTTTTAGAAATGCGCGCTTTAAGTGTAAGGGGAGCGGGTGATTGTGTTTTCTCCGGTAAAATGGCGTGCTGTTCGCGGAGAATACGAAAGTATTGTGGTTGTGACTTTTTATAGGTGGGATTGCTGTAGGCAAGAAGAATAACACAGTGCTCATCGCAGGCAGCTGATGGCTGCAGACTATAAAGTATGCCACTGTTGACCGCATGTTCCGAAGGCACAAATAAAAAACAATCCTGATCAAATAAAGACATCCTTCAAAATTATCGATTATTTTAAAGAATTACCTTAATTTCATGGCATGCAGATTGGTCTCTTTTTCGGCTCCTTTAATCCGGTACACATCGGCCACATGGCTATAGCAAACTACATGCTGACGTTTACCGATATGGAAGAGGTATGGCTGGTCGTAAGTCCCCACAATCCGCTGAAACAAAAAAGCAGCCTACTTGACCAGCATCAGCGTCTGGCACTCGTGGCGATGGCCGCGGATGACCACCCAAAAATCCGCGCAAATAATATTGAATTTCAGTTGCCGCAACCCTCTTATACCATTCATACTCTGGCGCATCTGCAGGAAAAGTATCCGCAACATACTTTTTCGCTGATCATGGGTCAGGATAATCTAGGCTCCTTTCATAAGTGGAAAAATTATGAAGAGATTCTGAAACTTTGTAGGATTTACATCTATCCCCGTCCTGGTTGCGGACCTACAGTATTTGATGAACATCCCCGCGTGTTTTTCACCGCTGCTCCGCTCATGGATATTTCTTCCACCTTCATCCGAAAGTCACTTCAGGAAAAAAAGGACATCCGTTACTTTCTGCCGCATCGCGTCTGGGAAGAAATTGATTTAATGAATTATTACCGCTGATCAGAAGGTGGCAATAAATGTCGTCAGGAGACGAAACACATTTTTGTACCGCGTGAGGGGAAGTGTTTCTGGACGATCATGCACATCGTGATAAGCGCTTATGCCACCCATCGTATAAATAAAAAAACAAGGCACTCCTCTTTCCGTAAACCAGTAATGATCGCTGTTTGCCGCCTTGCCACGTTTTTTTATCTGAGGCAGAAAATCACCGCTCGTATTTATTTTTTCTAAGCGCTCAAATTGCTCCTGATACAAAGCACCGTTCACGACCATAATTCCCTCGTCACCTGTTCCTAATAAATCGAGATTAGTCAGAAATTTAATTTTAGCCAAATCCATCTCCCCTGACTCCGTAAAAAATTTCGAACCGAGTAAACCCGCTTCTTCCCCAGCAAAAAATAAAAACACCGTGGTATACTTTGGCGGATATTCGCGGTAATAACGAAGCAGATTGAGGAGCATACTGACCCCGCTGGCATTGTCATTAGCCCCCGGAAAGTAACAGGCAGAGCCGATGCCACCAAGATGATCATAGTGCGCAGAAAAAACGATGAGACTGTCCGTCTGTGCGCTGCCCTTCAGCTGGCAGGCCAGGTTGCGGCTTTCAAAGTTTTTAATCAGCTTTGTCTGGTAATCTATTTCGAGGGACGCAGGCAGGCTGTTGAATTGATGCCGGTCTACTTCGATATTAAAATGGGCGGCCGTCTTGTTTGCAACCGTCCAGGTGAGCTTATTTTTTAGTAGCAGCTGAACGGGTGTAGTTCCTACTTGACCGATAAAAGTAACAGAATCCTGCTGGCTCAACAGACAACTTCCCTTCAGCGAGGGCGCTCCTGCATTGGGAATGTAATCGAATCCCGTCTGCAATTTTTGTCCGTTTAGTTTTAATAAGGTTTTACCTTCAAATGTATTGACGGGGTGATGAAAAGGCTGAAAAAACTGTCCAGCGAAATAAGGTTCCGCGCCACATGCCTTCATCTCTCGCGTGATTATTTTCTCCGCCTCATGGAGGCCTTGTCGCACGTATCCCCGGCCATAACAGCGCTTTGAACACAATTGTTTGAGCAGGAACCGGGTATAAAGCGAATCCTGCGCTGCCAGGGAGAGACTAAACCCGACCAGCGCCCAAAATAAAAGCGGTTTAAGCGTCAAAACGTTTCCGGACCAGGGTATAAAAATACTTCACCGCTTCACTCGTGTCCTTCCATCCGTAAAGGGATTTCAAACTAGTTAGATACAGCTCAGTATCCGC
>CALPON020000155.1 GCA_943325195.2 Sphingobacterium thalpophilum
ACCTTCAATATTCCAATGGAGGAATTTGAATTATTAAAAGCCTTCACAGAAAATGGTGCCGAGGTCCTGCCGAACAATCCAAACATCTTAGTGATCAATGACAAGGTGGGCGGTTATGGCAATCAGAGCAAGCATGTGTATTGTGAGACCATGCCAGAGGATGTCCGTATTCTGCAAATAGGCAGTGTTGGCATGTATGCCCTGCGCATTTTTGGCAAGATCGAATTACAGCTCAATGGCCAAGGTATTTCGCGGGAGCGGATTCATATTTTTACGCCTGGTTCATCGATTCGTTCCAGCAAGGTCAAACCGATTTATTACAGTGATATCATTGGTCGTTTCCTCAGTGATGAGTCCCAAGCGCGCATCACCTTTGAGGTGACGAACCTGGAATTTAAATTTAAAGGTGGGAAATTAGGTCTTCGCGACGTGAACATGAGCGAAGAGAGTGGCAAGCTCATTGGCATCATGGGTGGCTCCGGTGCGGGTAAATCGACCTTGCTGAATGTGCTCAATGGTAACGAAGTGCCTTGTGCTGGCTCGGTAATGATCAATGGGAAAAACATTCATACCCAGCGCAATGACATTGAAGGGGTCATTGGGCATGTGAGTCAGGATGACTTGTTGATTGAAGAACTCACCGTTTACGAGAATTTATTTTATAATGCCAAACTGTGTTTCGGTAATTTACCGGACGAGGAGATTGCAGCGAAATGTACGTCTTTACTCGCCAGCCTTGGTCTGAGTGAAACCCGTCATTTAAAAGTTGGTTCTCCTTTAGAGAAGACGATTAGTGGCGGACAACGGAAACGCTTGAATATTTCTCTAGAGTTGATTCGCGAACCGAGTGTGTTATTTGTGGATGAGCCGACTTCCGGCTTATCGTCCCGCGACTCGGAAAACATCATGGATTTGCTCAAAGAACTGGCCTTAAAGGGCAAACTAATCTTCGTGGTGATCCATCAGCCGAGTTCGGACATTTATAAAATGTTTGATAAACTGATGATACTCGATGTTGGTGGCTATCCGATTTATTATGGCAATCCGGTCGATGCGGTGAGTTATTTTAAGCGGCTGGTGAATCATGTCAACAGCGAAGAATCAGAATGCTCTTGGTGCGGTAATGTGAACCCAGAGCAAATCTTTAATATTATTGAAAGTAAGGTGTTGGATGAATACGGTAACTTGACCTATAACCGCAAGGTGAGTCCCGTGACCTGGAACACGCATTACAAGGAACTGATTGAAACGCATATTCACAGTGACAAAAAACATACGGAGATTCCGGAAAGTATTTTTAAAATTCCAAATGTCCTCAAACAGTTTAAGGTTTTTCTCACACGGGATGTAAAAAGCAAACTGACGAATACGCAGTACCTGCTGATTAACTTTTTAGAAGCGCCTTTGCTGGCGTTTATCCTTGCTTATCTGGTCCGTTATTTCAATACCGACGATGAAACGAGCAAGGGCTATATCTTCAAGAACAATGAAAACATTCCGGCGTATATGTTTATGTCGGTGGTGGTGGCTTTGTTTATTGGTCTGACCGTGAGCGCGGAGGAGATTATCCGCGACCGTAAGATTCGTAAACGGGAGTCCTTTCTGAATCTGAGTAAAGGAAGTTATTTATGGAGTAAGATTACCATCATGTTTGTTTTATCGGCTATCCAGACATTGACCTTCGTCTTAGTAGGCAACAGTATCCTCGGGGTGAAAGGCATGTATGGCGACTACTGGTTGATTTTATTTACCACATCTTGTTTCGCAAACATTTTGGGCTTAAATATTTCCTCTGCCTTTAACAGTGCGGTGACCATTTATATTTTAATTCCTTTCTTGATTATTCCCCAGTTATTGTTGGCGGGCGTAGTCGTGAAGTTTGACAAGCTGAATCCCACTCTGGCTGCACAGGGCAGTGTGCCCATTGCTGGAGAGGTCATGGCGAGTCGCTGGGCCTTTGAAGCGCTGGCCGTTAATCAGTTTAAAGAAAATGCCTATGAGCGGAATTTCTATAAAGAAGATAAGCGCATTAGTATTTCCACGTATAAGAAAGATTTCTGGATGCAGAAGTTGATTAATAAAGTGGGGAAGATTGATAACGAACTCAAGGCGGGGAAGAATAATGCAGACCTGAAAAACGATATTGCGTTTCTTCACCGAGAATTAGAAAAAGAACAAAAGTACAGCAAGCAGACCTGCCCTGTGCTTGCGGAGATAAGTCCTGAGAAGTACACGGAAGCCACGGCTAACGGGATTAAAAACTATCTAAACACCACTTTGCATAATCATTACATCGCAGTGGATAACGCGGCCCGCAAAAAGCACAATGACCTGACCCTGAAACTCATTAATACCTTGGGGAATGATGGCCTGGTGAAGCTAAAAGATGATTATGAAAATGAAAGTCTGACGCAACTCGTTAAGAATGCCAATGACATTAGTGGTGAGCGGAGTTTAGAAAAGGACGGACGCTTGATTCAGCAGACCGATCCAGTCTTCCAAGATCCGATTGATTCGAAACTGGGAAGAGCGCATTTCTTTGCGCCTAGAAAAAAACTGGGCAGCAGCTATTTCAACACCTTCTGGTTCAACATCGGGGTCATCTGGGTGATGAGTCTGGTGCTGATGGTCACGCTTTATTTCGAGGTGTTCAAAAAGGTTTTGGACGGATTGGGATCACTTGCTTCAATTTTACAAAAAAGAAAGCGTTTTAATTAGAACTGAAAATAGATGAAGGGCTGCATGTCGCCGCTCATGAACTGATACATGCTGAGCACCGCGAGAATGCCAATGCCCAGCATATAGGCGGGATGTAATTCGGAAAACCAATTCCGGTAGTTTTCCTTGCGTTTTTCCGGTATCCAGTGAATGAGGAAGCCAATCAGGATGACCGTGAGGACAAAGGCATAAGAGCTAACAATTTTTGAAGTGAGTTCCCAGCCGGGATGATTCATCAGGCGGTCCAGCACATCCTCCACATTCTGAAGGGAACTGCAGCGGAAAAAAATCCGAGTAAAACTAATAAAACTCAGGGTGATCAACATCAGTAGAAAGCGGATCGGTCGGTTCGTTGTTTCTTTAAAGGGGGATACCTTTTGCCAAAGCTTGTGCACCACAATACCCAGACCATTTAAGCCGCCCCAGATGATAAAGAGCCAGCTGCTGCCATGCCAGAGTCCCCCCAGCAGCATGGTGACCATCAGGTTAATATTGGTATTGACTGCGCGACGAAAGCCTTCTGAGAAATAAGAAATCAAGGCCATCAGTACACAGAGCATGAGCACAACAATGAGCAGCCAGAACTTTCCACTCAATAAGACCAAGAAGAGCAGCAAAATGCCAAGAGCGAGGTAAGAGCCTATGCTACCTTTCCGATTGCCACCCAAAGGAATATAGAGGTACTCCTGCAGCCAGCTCGAGAGGGAGATGTGCCAGCGTTTCCAAAATTCACTGGTGCTTGTTGCTTTGTAAGGGGAATTAAAATTCATCTTCAAACGAAAGCCGAGAATAAGTGCCAGTCCAATGGCCATGTCGGTGTACCCACTGAAGTCCATATAAATCTGCAGGGAGTAGCCGAAGATGCCAAAAATAGTTTCAACGCCGGTATAGTAATTCGGATTCTCAAAAATTCGATCAATGTAATTCACCGCAATAAAATCGGCAATGATCTTTTTACAAAAACCATTAAGGAGCCAGAACACCGCCATGCCAAATTCTTTGCGTGCGAGGCGATAGGGTTCCGAAATCTGATAGAGAAAATCGTGGGCCTTGACAATGGGGCCCGCCACCAGATGGGGGAAGAAACAAACGAAAAAACCGTAATCCAAAATATTGGAAAGAGGTGTCACTTTTTTTCGGTAACAATCAATGGTATACGAAAGTGACTGAAAGGTGAAGAACGAAATACCCACCGGCAAAATCAGCCGATCGACGCTAAAAGTGGTCGCGAAAAAAGAATTGGAAAAGGCGGCAAAGTGATTAAAAAAAGGATGGTTACTCTGCGTAATGGCATTAAAACTCTCATTAAAAAAATAAGCGTATTTAAAATAAGCCAGGAGAGAAAGATTCAGGATAACGGAAATACTAAGAAACACTTTTCGTTTCCAGTCAGATTGGCTGTGGTGAATGAGGCGTGCCCATAAAAAGTCGCTGCAGATGGTGAAGAGCAGCAGAGAAACAAAAAAGCCACTGGTCTTGTAATAAAAAAACAAACTGACCAGAAACAGATAGGCACTGCGTAAGCGGGACTGTTTATAAAAAAGGGAGTACAGGGCCAAGACAACAGCAAAGAAGGCCCAGAAGAATAACTGGGTAAACAAAAGGGGTTTATCCTGGGAATAAGCGGTGATGGTTTTTATTAATTCGTTCACGGCGGTGTTAGTTTAGTTTTACCCGAAGCGCTTAAGAAGGCTTCTGCCATTAATTGTCCCAAGAGCACATAGCCTTTCCCCGTAAAGTGCACGCGGTCGCCAGATGCCAATCCTGCTTGCGCCCATTTAATAATGGAGCGGGGTCCACCCATTAATCCATAAAGATCCCATACCCCTACTCCCCGATCATTCATCAGCTCAAACATGACGTCTCGGGCGAGGGCTGTGCGTTTATTCAATGTTTTTTTACGGATAAAATTATCGGAAGTGGTTGTCAAGAGAATTGCTGCGCTGGGATCACTTGCGCGAATGATACGAATCAAGCTATCATAATTCTTGTAAAAGCCTTCCTTGGTAAACTCTGCAGATTGTGTATCGTTCACGCCCAGACTCAGCACATAGAGATCGGCGCTAAGAGACGGTAATTGGCGACTGAGCTCCGAACAGTGCAAAAAAGAATTCGCGCTTGCGCCATTAAGTCCCAGTGCGGCCAAGAAGACGCCGGACTGTACATCGTTTTCGAGACTAAAACCGTAGAGGATCAAATCCTGTTGATTGGTATCACAGCGGGTGAAATTAAAGACCAAGGAATCCGTTGCATTTTCAAAACTAAAAACCGAATAACCAGCAGCCACCTGATCGCGGCGTGTGATGGCGCCAAGTCCCGCCGTTTGCAGCGAAAAAGAAAAGCTGGGATTAAAGTTATGATAGACGCGTATCGTAGTAATGGAGCGGCAGCTGGAGCGTTGATTCAAAGCCGCACCGAAATACCCGGCGCTATCATTGGTAGAGACGCTCAGGCCACTCATGCCGAGGGGCAGACAGTAATCCACTTTTGCAGCGCGGCATTTTTTCCACTTCGCTGAACTGAAGGTCGTGAGGTAATGCTGGCCATTGGTCTTGGCCAACTTGTAAGGGAAACCAAAATAGCCACCGCCGCTGGTGTGATAAGTGGTCTGCAGTTGTGAAGAAAAACTATTGCTCCAGATGCCCGCCTGCACGTGCGAACCACCGATGTGGACAATGGAGAGGCGACTGAATTTAGTGTCGCTTAACCCTTGCATTTTATTAAAGAAACGATTGAAGGCGCTGCTATCCGCGCCCAACTGCAGGATATTGAGGTCCATCTTCACACAATCAGGCACTGGCGTGAGGGTCTGTGCTTCCAACTTCTGAAACGAGAAACAGAGCAGAACTCCGAGTAGTATGTCTTTTTTTATGTTCACTCTTGTTCTGTAAAATCTCGGTAAGCATTGATTAAAGCGCCATGGAGCAGCAAGGCGACTTTTCTTGCCCCCTGCGGCGTAAAATGAATATAATCGGGCGCTGCAAGCTTTTCATTCACCCAGGCAGGCATGCTGTTTCTGCCACCCATGCAATCATACATATCGAAATACGCACAATTGCTGGCGAGCACCATGGCCTTTAATTGGGATCGCAGCAATTCCAGGTAAGGATGAGTGACATAATTGGTTCCTTCTTTCACAGACATGTCGGCGGGACCAACAAACAAAATACTGGCTTCCGGCGCCATTCTTTTAACCAGATTGATTTGTCCCTTCAGCCAAGAAACATAATTTCTGGCCAGGGTATCGTTGGTGATAAAGGG
>CALPON020000156.1 GCA_943325195.2 Sphingobacterium thalpophilum
CTTCTATTCTATCCATTGAACTACGGTGCCGAACCTGCTGCTTTTGCAGGGCTCCGAAGGTACAAAATTTTTAGGACATGTTTAAAAACGAGTTCCAAAGCCCCCGCAACTGGACGTGGCAAGTCGGACCCTCAGCTTAACCATCGGTGTCCGTGAATCAAAATAGTTTTCGTTTTGCTCAATTCTTGGACTAATTTTAATTTGCTTTTAGCCCAGCAATCTTTACAAAAGGAGGGAATACCCTTCTTTTCAGTGGCTCCATTCTGACTGGAGTTACCGGTGTTAATGAATTTAATTAGCGATTACAATTTTGTGCTCGCAGAAACTGCTTTGACTTCCTTCGCTCTCAGTTTCGCGCTTGACTGAGATGGAAATAAATGGTTCCATGTCAGGCAAAGAATGGCCTGTGGATATTTGGTATTAGGCGTTCCGCAATCTGCAGGGCACTGCATTTTCCTTAAAAAAATAATTCCGCTGGACAATACTAAAAACAGAAGGGTGTTCGTTGAAAGAAGAAAGTCTAGATGAAAGCGTGTCTGTTTCTATGCCCTGTGCTCTTCTTTTGCTTCTCTTGCAAAAAGAATTACGCCTGTGTCTGCACCAACCCGGGCGGCACTGACACAGCCTTTACGACCAATGCTAAGCGCTCCCAAGCTGAAAAAGAGTGTGCTGCCTATTACAATGAGAATATTGCTCCTATTCCATGGAATGAAACTTACTGTGCCATCAACTAATCTTAGTCTTTCTTAATTACTTTTTGTGTCCAGCGTTCCTGCCCATTTTCATCCGTTATGCTGATGAGATACACCCCCCCAGCATAAGCTGCGAAATTGAGTTCGTTAACCGAATCCAGATTTTGCGTTAGAAGCAGTTTGCCCTGCAAATCACGCAGCAGGATCAGGCCAGAGCTATGCGCAGGATTGCTAATAAATAAGGAGGAACGGACTGGGTTCGGTCCGGCTGTGATTTTACTATACCCTTCAAGGTTAAAAAGAGCGGCGGGATTCGGGTCTATGGGCGGTGGTGCCACATATCCTAATGTAGTGTCCCTGCTCACGGTGGACTTGTTAATCAGCCAGTTTTGCGGATCACAGCTCATACCCGTAACCGTTCCGGAGAGGGCGAGTGTGTAGTTTTCGATGCTTAGATTATGCTGCAGACGAATGAGCGTGTCTGGCTTCCCCACACGCGAAACACCATATTGAACCGGCGTACTGAAGGTGGCAATGCTCGAAGGGAAACTGGTAGTTTGTGTGCTGCGTACAAATAAATTTCCATTGCGCTGATGAAAACGCACCGCAAAAGTCGGATACCCTTGTCCGTAATACCACTGATTAAAAAACACAGAAGGATTTATACCCGTGGTGGACTGATAATAATTTTGAAAATCGATAGCCGAGGCCGTACTGTTTTTATACGTGTTTTGAAACCCTCTTAAGGTCTGAAACCAAAGCGAATCATTGTTTGTCAGAAAACGCAGGGAGTGGATAATAGCGCCTCCCTTGTCATAGCTCAGGCGGGAACTAAAGATGCGGGAGGTACTCATGGTATCCGAACCGGTAAAAAAGACACTGCCACCCGGTTGAGCCATCACTGCGTTATGCGCTGCAGTGAGATTGGCCGCGAAATTAATGGGATCAAGGTATTGTGCCACCAAGTGTTCGGTATACGACGCGAAACCTTCGTTAATCCAAATATCACCCCAGGTCTTACAAGTCACTTGGTCGCCCCACCACTGATGTCCCAGTTCATGCGCATCAATATAATAATCAAAGAAACCAAGGGAAGTCATGGTTTGATGTTCCATACCCCCGCTGAAAGGCGCCATACAGTGTCCGTATTTCTCTTTATAAAAGGGATACATGCCGTACATGTTGCTGAGGAAATTCAGAACCTGCGGCATTTTGTCCAGCGCCACCTTCTGGCCAGTAATCCAGTTGTTGTTGTTGATGGCTCCGTCATAAATATAATTCTGTAGGAGGATACTATCATTCGCCAGGTACTGTGGTTTAGCATATTGCCGGTACTCTTTATATTTCGCCACTGCCACAGAGATGAGGTAATAATCGATGGGATAACGCGATTTCCATTCATAACGTTTTTTGTTTCCGACAAGAATCACATTTTTTAAAAGACCATTCGAACCGACTTTATTCAAGGAGTCCGTTGTCACAAACACCCAGCTACTGTCAATTTTATCGGTAAGCGATTGTTTGCAGGGCCACCAGTGATAGGCAACAAAGCTTTCACTCAGACTCCAAGTGGCCTGGTTTCCCCAACTGCCACTGGTGCCGGTACTGAAACCACTTCCAATGGCTGAACCGCCAGTAGGAGCAGTGCCTTTGTAATAGACTTGCGTGGTAAAGGAGGTCCCTGAATTAAAAGCAGGCGTCACCTTACATTTTACACTACTGTCTTGACGGATAAAACTTACCAGACTGTTATTGATTTTAATACTGTCGATGGTGAAGACCTGATGGAGAATGCACATGAAGGTGTCGAGTACATTGGAAGTTACGGTCGCGACAGTGCGCACATTGCCGGAAATGTATTTGGTATTGCGTTCCAGATTTAGGTTCAGGTGGACAAACTTTACGTCGTAGCGCAATTCATGCGAGATGTTTGGATTTGCCTGCGCTGAGCGAGCTAAGAGATTCCTAGTCCGCTCCTCACTCTGCTGTTTGCCTGTAGCACATGCGTGTTCATGTTGTGCGCTTAAGATAGAACTTACAGTCAGCAGAAGAACGAAGAGTTTTAGTTTCATGCGATTAAAATTACAAAAAATGAAGGTATGGAAAAATAGGCGGCCTCCCCATTGCATTTTGAAAATGGTTGAAGTTTTGAAATAAGGCCGTAAATTTGTGCTATGTTAGAAAATGATCTGTTGCTGCGCGCAGCGAGGGGAGAAGAAGTGGAAAGGGCGCCGGTCTGGCTGATGCGTCAAGCGGGACGTGTATTGCCCGAATACCGGGCAACCCGCGCGCGCGCCAAAAATTTCGTTGAGTTTGTTAAAAATCCGGAACTGGCTTGTGAAGTCACCCTTCAGCCGGTCGATATTCTTGGGGTAGATGCGGCGATTATTTTTAGTGATATCCTCGTCATTCCCGAAGCCATGGGTCTTCCGTATCAAATGATTGAAGCCAAAGGTCCCTGGTTTGAAAAAACCGTGAAATCACTTCAGGATGTAGAGCAACTGCGTGTGGCCGACCCTTCAGATCTTTCGTATGTGACAGATGCCTTGCGTCTCACCAAAACAGCACTCGCTAACCGTGTGCCACTCATTGGTTTTGCAGGTGCCCCTTGGACGATTTTTGCCTACATGATTGAAGGCAGTGGCAGTAAGACATTCAGTAAGGCCAAACAATTTTTATATACACAGCCCGAGGCAGCGCATGCATTGCTGGAGAAAATCACCCAGAGTACCATCGCTTATCTGCAGGCACAAGTCGAGGCAGGTGCAGATCTTGTGCAACTCTTCGACTCTTGGGCTGGCGTGCTCAGTGAGAAAATGTATTACGAATTCGCACTCCGTTATATCTCCCGCATCTGCGACGCCTTGTCACCACTGGTGCCAGTGACCGTGTTTGCAAAAGATGCCCACTATGCTGTTAACGAAATTTCAAATACAAGTTGCCGAAGCATTGGCCTCGACTGGACCATGGATGCCGCCAAAGCCAGAGCAGCGGCGGGTGAAAAAACTTTGCAGGGAAATGCAGATCCGTGTCTGTTATATGCAGACGATAAAACCATTGTAATGGAGACAGAAAAAATGTTGAAAGCCTTTGGAAACGATCGTTACATATGTAATCTCGGCCACGGCTTATACCCCGATCTACAAAAAGAAAAAGTAAAACTCTTTGTCGACACCGTGAAGGCATACGCCTGGTAGAAGGCAGATGAACGCCACAAAAAAAGCCGGTAGAGCACATCTACCGGCTTTTTAATTTTAAAGTGATTAAGCACTCACAGATTTGCCAAAACGCTTCCGTGTATTTTCATCAAGGTGCAATTTACGAATACGGATAAAAGCTGGAGTAATTTCCACTAGCTCATCGCCTTGAATGTATTCCATTGCTTCTTCAAGACTGAATTTAATTTTAGGAACAATCCGCATTTTTTCATCCGTACCACTGGCACGCATGTTCGTTAATTGTTTTTCTGTGCAGACGTTAACAACGAGATCATCAGGACGAATGTGTTCACCAATAACCATACCCGGATAAATTTCATCCCCCGCTTCTACAAAGAATTTACCGCGATCTTGCAATTTATCAATCGAATACGCTACCGCAGTTCCTTTATCTTTACTGATTAATACACCAGAAATACGTCCTGGAATTGCGCCTTTCCATGGCTCATAAGCCTTGAAACGGTGTGCCATAATGGCCTCACCTGCAGTTGCAGTCAACACGTTATTACGCAGACCAATAATACCACGTGAAGGAATTTCAAATTCCATGTGAATCAAATCACCTTTTGGTTGCATGACTAACATATCTCCCTTACGTTGACTTACTAAGTCAATTACTTTAGAAGAAGACTCTTCCGGCACGTCTACGGTCAGGACCTCCACCGGCTCATGTTTCTGTCCGTTAATTTCTTTAATGATTACCTGTGGTTGTCCAAGTGCTAATTCATAGCCTTCGCGACGCATGGTCTCGATGAGGACAGACAAGTGAAGGATACCACGACCATACACAAGATACGAATCAGGAGAAGAGGTTTCTTCCACACGCATCGCTAAATTTTTCTCAAGCTCTTTATAAAGACGATCACGCAAGTGACGTGAAGTCACATATTTACCATCCTTACCGAAGAAGGGTGAGTTGTTAATCGTGAAGAGCATACTCATGGTTGGCTCATCAATATGCATTAATGGCATCCCTTCTGGTTTTTCGAAATCAGAAACGGTGTCACCGATCTCAAAACCTTCAATTCCTGTGAATGCACAGATATCACCGGTTTCTACTTCGCTTACTTTAATTTTACCTAATCCATCAAACACATATAATTCCTTAATACGTGATTTCTGAATAGTACCATTTCGTTTTACGACGCTTACTGGCATACCTTCCTTAATAATACCGCGGAACACACGTCCAATCGCAATACGGCCGATAAAGCTGGAGTAATCCAGTGAAGTGATCTGAATTTGCAAAGTCCCTTCACGTTTAGGTGCAGTGGGAATGCTTTCTAAGATGGTGTCTAGCAGGTAAGTGATGTCTTCCGCAGGCTTTTTATAGTCAGGTCCCATCCAACCTTGTTTACTTGAACCATAGACCGTTGGAAAATCCAGCTGATCTTCATTCGCGCCAAGATTAAAGAAGAGGTCAAAAACACTGTCATGCACTTCATCGGGACGGCAGTTTGGTTTATCCACTTTATTGATAACCAGAACCGCTTTTTTGCCCGCTTCTATTGCTTTCTGCAGCACAAACCGTGTTTGTGGCATAGGCCCTTCAAATGCATCCACCAAAAGGATAACGCCGTCGGCCATGTTCATTACGCGCTCTACTTCGCCTCCAAAGTCCGCGTGACCCGGTGTGTCAATAATATTGATTTTTGTACCTTTATAAGTAACAGAAACGTTCTTTGCCAGAATGGTAATACCCCGTTCGCGCTCTAGATCATTGTTGTCGAGTATAAGTTCACCTGTTGCCTGATTCTCGCGGAATAATTTGCAGGTGTGAAGAATTTTATCAACTAGGGTCGTTTTACCGTGGTCAACGTGAGCAATAATGGCAATGTTTCTGATAATGGACATGAAGTGTTTTTTAAGGCCGCAAAGCTACGCAAAATTTGTCAATAATCCTCACAATTAGGCTTTTAGCAGTTTTTCAC
>CALPON020000157.1 GCA_943325195.2 Sphingobacterium thalpophilum
GTTTGATAGAAAATAAAAAAGCCAGCTGCTAAAAAAATAAAAGCCAGACCGAATTTCACAATGGTATTAGGTTCCAATTTTCTTTTATTCATAAATAACCAGAGCATCCCCAGAGGTGCAGCAAATACAATAACGAAAAACGAGTTCGCGGAATTGTTGGTACTGTTGGGATCCAGCTGCAGACCGAAAATAGAATCCGATAAATTATTAGAGGCAAAAATACTCAGTGATCCTCCACTCTGCTCAAAAAATGCCCAAAAGAAAATAGAGAAAAACATAAAAAGAATGGCGGCGATGAGTTTTTTATTTTCTGACAACGAATAATTTTTCATCTCATAAATCAGATAAATCAAGGCAGCGGGGCCAATAATGCGCATAAACCAATCCGTATAAACCGTTTCGGATACCATGGCAATCACAAAAGGAATCAAAATAATAGAACCAATATAGGTTAGCGCTTCGAGTATTTTTCTTCGTTTCTTTTCCAAATGCTGCAGAGGCGATTCGCCAATCGTAGCCAGACTTTTTTGTGTGTAAACAAATGTGACAAGGCTAATGACCATCACGATGGCCGCAAGGCCAAAGGCTACATTCCATTCTAGTCCTTCGGGAACAAGCGAACTAAAAAGACTCCGTTTGCCAATGGCAATGCATAAAAAGCCCCCTATGAGCGCTCCGAGATTAACACCGGCGTAAAAAAGTGAAAAGCCAGCATCGGTGCGAGGGTCCCCCTCGTGATAGAGACGACCCACAATAGATGAGATGTTAGGTTTAAAAAAGGCTGTCCCCACCACATTAAAACCAATGCCAATAAAAAAGAAGGCGCTCGGATCAATGGCCAGAACGACACTACCGATAATCATCAGTAATCCCCCCCAGAACAATGAACGGCGGTAACCAAGAATTTTATCCGCCAATAAGCCTCCAATAAATGTAAACGCATACACAAAAGACTGAGATGCGCCATACTGCAAATTGGCATCCACTTCGTTGTAGTTCAGCTTGCTAAGCATAAAATAGACCAGCATGCCCCGCATTCCATAAAAGCTGAAGCGTTCCCACATTTCACTAAAAAACAGGAACCAGAGTTGTTTAGGAAATTTACCTTTAAAATTTCTGATCGCTAAGAGTTCTGCATTGTCGGCCATACTTCTATTCGAGGTTGCAAAATACAAAAGCCCCTGCTAAAAGGGGCTTTTGTGGACAAGTATTTTATGAAGGATTACTTAACATTATTTTCCCGCATCACCGTATTGAGCCATTTTAGCATCAGGAAAAGAAGAATGGCTGCAGCGAACACTAGTACTGAATTCAGGTAGAAAAAATTCTCCTTGTGTTCCATCGTATCCCAGAGACTAGATAACATACCACTCAGTTTATTTCCAACACTAATAGCTAAGAAAAAGCCGCCCATCATCAATGCCGTAATACGCGGCGGTGATAATTTAGAAACCAGAGAGAGTCCCATTGGAGAAAGGCAAAGTTCTCCAATCGTAATTACTCCATAACTCATAATTAACCACCACGAGCTCGCTTTCATGCTTAAATCATTGGTCGCATGCACGGCTCCAACCATCACGAGGGCTGATAAGGCGGTGACAACGAGACCAATTGCAATTTTGGTTGGTGTGCTGGGTTCTTTTTTTCTTTTCCTTAAAAAGCCAAATATACCAACTACCAGAGGCGTAAGAAGCACCACCCAGAAAGGATTGATGGACTGGTATAATTCCGTGGAGTACAACTTTAAATCTGAACCTTTCGCGGGAATTTCTTCTGCAGGGAGCGTCTCAAAATAAGCTCGTGACTTTTCAAGTTGTCCTACTTTACCTGAATGTGCAGCTTTTAATTTTAAATCCTCTGCTGTTACGCCCGGCATGCTCTTTTCTTCCAGACGCATGGCGGCAATGATGGAATCAAACTGTGGTTTTGGAGCGCTGACAATGTCATTGTTCACGACAACCTGTGCCATTCCAAATTTATTGGCGACTTTAGAAACAGCATCCGGCATTTTTCGATCGGTGTGACTTTCTGCCCATACCGTGAGCGCGTCGCCATTCTGATGGAAAATCGCGAAGAAAAGGATAACGCAGGTAAAGACCGCAAGCAGCGCTTTGATAGCGCGTGCTTCTTTGGCTTCTGCTTTGAAGGCGAGATAAATAAAAAAAGCAATCACCGGTAAGCATCCGATGATGAAGGCATCATTAGTATCCGAACCAAGAAAATTACCAGGAATCATATAACCAATCACACCAAATAAAAACATAGGAACCACCGTAAGTCCCAGGATTTTAAGGGTGCCCATGTCTTCTTTCTGCACAGGCTTAATAATATCTACATGTTTGATGTGTTTGGTTCCAAGCAAAAAGATGGTCACCCCCACCAGCATACCTACTCCAGCTGCGGCAAATGCATGTCCCCAACCATAATTAATCCGCATATACGCAGCGACAAAATTGCAGATGAATGCCCCCACATTAATACCCATGTAGAAGATATTGTATCCGGCGTCTTTTTTATCCTTCATGTCCTCTCCGCTATATAAATTACCCACCAGCGTTGAGATGTTTGGTTTAAAAAAGCCATTCCCCAGAATAATGAGCATCAGGGCCATATAAAACGAAAATACACTGTGTACAGAGAGTAGAAAATAGCCGCAAGCCATCATCAAGCCTCCGATAACAATGGAGCGACGGTAGCCGAGAATCCGGTCCGCCAGCAAACCTCCGATAAAGGGGGTGAGATAAACCAATCCAAGGTAGGTGCCATAGATGTCCGATTTTTGTGAAGAACTAAAGCCCATTCCGCCATTGTTCCAGCCGTCGAGCATGTACAATGAAAAAATCCCGAGCATCAAGTAATAGCCAAAGCGTTCCCACATCTCGGTCCCAAACAGAAACCACAATCCCTTCGGATGTCCATTTTTTCCTTTATCTTCCATGTATTATAAAATTATAGCGGTAAAGATTAAAAAAAAATCCCAATAAACACGCGCACACGGTTTATTGGGATTAAATCTAGCTGAGATGAGATTATCTCAACTCCTCAATATGACCTTCTACATGCCCTTCATGCATCATCTTTCGCAGTTTGGAACTAAGTAAAAACAAAATACCAGCAGCAATACCCGTCATCACGATAAATACCATAAAGAATTCGTAAAGATTGGTAATAGCAATGCCGAGAATATGTGGGTATTCAAGCACGGCTCCCGGCTCTGCACCTTCTGCAGTTGGCGGAATTAAAGCGCTCAACGTCCCTGCGAATTTATTAGCAGCGGCGTTGGCGAGAAACCAGGTGCCCATCATTAAAGAGGAAAGACGAATAGGAGACAATTTAGAAACCATCGACAAGCCAATTGGTGAAAGACATAATTCCCCCATAGAGTGAATGATATAAAGCGCCACTAACCACCACATACTTACTTTTTCAGTTGCTCCCAATCCTTTTACGGCGATGGCAATAACGAAGTAGCCCACGGCAACAAGACTCAGACCAATCGCCATCTTATAAGGAGAAGCTGGTTCCATCTTACGTTTATAAAGAAAAGCCCAGAGGATTGTAAAGATTGGCGCCAAAACAATAACGGCAAGGGGATTGATGGACTGAAAATAGGACGCTGGCATGTCCCAACCCATTAAATTTCGGTTAGTCTGACGGTCAGCAAATAAAGTCAAAGAAGCGCCGGCTTGTTCAAATGCACCCCAGAAAAAAATCACAAAAAACGCAAGCAGGAAAATCACATTAATACGGCTACGTTCCACTTTGCTGAGACTTTTATCCGTCAAAATGATGATTGGCATAATAACCATGGCACCATAAATAAAATAGCTAATAATATCCGAATCGGTATTAAACATGCGCTGGAAGTTGAGCATAAAAAAGATAATTCCAATGGAACCAATAATGACAAGGATTTGCTGGAGGCCCATTTTTTTGACTGGTAGACCAATTTCTTTTCCTTCTTCTGAAATCAAAAATTTCTTTTGCAAAAGAATAAAGGCAAGAAGTCCCAATAGCATGCCAAAACAAGCAGCTAGGAAACCCCACTTAAAATCCATGGAGCCACAAACAAGTGGTGAGAAAAACGCACCAAGGTTAATACCCATGTAAAAAATAGTAAAAGCGCTATCGATACGGCGGTCTCCCGCAGGATACAACTGACCCACCATCGTCGAAATATTTGGCTTAAAAAATCCGTTTCCAATAATCAGCGCGGTGAGGCCCAGCCACATCATTGAGATTCCTCCGTCTGCTCCAGCCGAGGCGCTCAAGAACATGCAGAACTGGCCAATGGCCATTAATAAGCCGCCAATGACAATACTCCTTCTGTTACCGAGAAATTTATCGCAGAGGTAACCGCCGAGCAGCGGCGTCAGATAAACCAATCCAGTATAACTGCCGTAAATAACCGAGGCATCATTGTCCTTCATCATGAGGACCTTGGTCATAAATAAAATAAAGATGGCCCGCATGCCATAGTAACTAAAGCGTTCCCACATTTCTGTGAAGAATAAAAAGTATAAGCCTTTGGGATGCCCTTTCTTGGCGGTGATTTGTTCCATAAAGTGGTTAAAGTTAGGTGACTAAAGTAGGACTTTTTTAACAGTTTTAAAAAAAAAGGGTCGTAAATGACCCTTAATTATCCTGTTAGCGGCTAATTAGTGAAGCGGCTGGCCTTTATTCATAGGCTTATCACACTGAATACTTTTCAGGAACAGCCATTACCCAATCTCGTTTATTTGATCTAGCCGAGGAATCCCCAAGATACTCTTGGGAGCAATTATTATGGCCCCTTCGCATTACTAGGCTATTCTTTCGGACAGTAAATGATGCGTGCAAGTAAAGAAGTGATAGCGGCAGGTATTGAGTAATTACTTAATTTTTGTTGTATTCAGCACGGTTGCTTCGCCGCTGGTGCAGAGCTTGCCGTCCAGATCACGAATGACAGTTTCAACAATGGCGCGATTTTTATCTCTCAGAACATCCTTCACGGTAAAGACTGCATCGTACTCTGTATCAGGATACATAGGTCTCAAAAAATTAAGTGATTGTTTAAGATAAATGGTCCCCTCTCCCGGAAACAAGGTGCCAAACACTTTGCTAAACAAGGCAGCACCGAGCATGCCGTGTAGGATGGGACGTTTAAACAGGGTGGTGGCTGCGTAAGCCGCGTCGGTATGTGCAGGATTAGTATCACCGGTCAGTTCTGCGAAGCGATTTACTTCGTCCTGACTAAAACGGAAGCGGTGGTTATAAGTTTCATTGATTTCCATAAAGAGGTTTTTTTGAGAAGATTAAAAGTAAACAATATAAAGGACTTTCAAGGTTCTGCTGCAGTAGGTTTCAAAAATCGTACCTTTGGAATCGATGAGTTATCCCGCAATTAATTTAGGCAAAGGCAAAGAATTTTCCCTTCAAAGAAAACACCCTTGGGTTTTTTCAGGTGCCATAGCACGCAAAGATCCTGAAATAAAAGAAGGAGACCTGGTGGAAGTATTTAGTAATAAAAATGACTACCTCGGTACTGGCTTTTATGCATCAGGTAGCATTGCCGTGCGAATTATTTCTTTTGAGCACGAAACCATTAATGCTGAATTCTGGCAACATAAAATCAGCAAAGCTTGGCTCTACCGTCAGCATTTGGGTATTTTGAACGAACACACCAATGTCTGCCGCCTCTTTTTCGGAGAAGGAGATGGTGTGCCGGGATTGATTCTGGATTATTACGACGGACATGTGGTACTGCAGGTGCACAGCGGCGGTGTATACGGGTATAAGCAGGAAATTACGGAAGCCATTAAAGCGGTGCTTGGCAGTCAACTAAAAAGCATTTATGA
>CALPON020000158.1 GCA_943325195.2 Sphingobacterium thalpophilum
AGCGCCACTGCCCTTCAACCTTCGTCCTCCGCCTCTCTCTCTGTGCCTAAGTGGTTAATTTTTAAGAGCCACTCCCATTCAATCTTCCCTTCTCTCTATGTGACTATGTGTTTAATTCCTATGCCTCACTCCCCTCCACTATTACCCTTCTCCCTATGTGACTATGTGTTTAATTCCTAAGCGCCACTGCCCTTCAACCTTTATCCTTTGCCTCTCTCTCTCTGTGCCTAAGTGGTTAATTTTAGCGTCACTCCCATTCACTCTTCCCTTCTCTCTATGTGACTATGTGTTTAATTCCTATGCCTCACTCCCCTCCACTATTACCCTTCTCCCTATGTGCCTATGTGTTTAATTCCTAAGCGCCACTCCCCTCCAGTACTCCCTTCTAACTATGTGCCTATGTGTTTAATTTTTACGCAGACCTGTAAAAGAAAAAAAGCCGAAAGAAAACCCTTCGACTTTTTAATGTGTGATTATCGTGCAGCCAATCAATTTTCTTTTAAGCCACGTCCTGTCTTTTCAATCAGATTATCACGTTTTAATTCCGCTATAATTTTATCAAGGACCCCATTCACAAATATTTTACTGTTAGGCGTGCTGTATTCCTTGCTGATATCGATGTATTCATTCAATGAGGCTTTTACTGGAATATTCGGCAAGTGCAAGATTTCGGTCAGGGCCATTTCCATTAATAGCATGTCCATGGCGGCGATCCGCTCCACTTCCCAGTTCTGGGTGTGGCGGCCAATCTTTTCATCCAATTGTTCACGGTAAATAATTGTCTTGTTAAACAGCACACTCATGAATTCCAGATCATCCTTCTCGTCCTTTAACAAGGACTGTAACTTATATTCACCGTCAAAATCCTCCATGCTGCGGATCACAGAATTAAAAGCGACAAAAGAATCATCTGCCCAGTGCATATTTTGTTCTTCAAAAAGCGAATTAAGCACGTCGTGTTCGCTCAGGTGCTCGGTCAGGAGATTAATGATGAATTCCCGATCCTCCTTTGGCGTATGTGCTTCGGAGAGCATATAAGCCTTGTACAATTCCCCATCACGAATCTCATAATAGAGTTTACGCACCACGTCGAAATCATTTTGCCAGTTGAGTTTTTTTCTTTCCAGCAGCCCTTTTAATTCCGTGTTCTTGGCCAAGCTTTCTAAAACGGAATTCTGTGTGAAACGCAGATTCGGCGTAATATCGTGACTAGTGGGCAAACGTTTATTTTTATTTTCATCGATAATCACCAGCGCCACGTGCTGCAAATCAGAAAGCAGGCAGAGAATGAGAAGGTACAGGTCGTAAATTTTATCGAGGCTCTTGAACAGGTCCTTTTCAAATTGTGCAGCGTTGGCCGTCTCGTGTTGAAAATACGAGTAGAGCGCTTGCATTACTTTAATTCTCAGGAACCTTCTGTTCAGCATGGTTTATGTAGATCTATTATTCTAGTTAATTTAAAGTACTGCGTTGATGCGCGCAATGGCTTCAATGCGTTGCTCAGCCAAACGATTAGCAGCCATGTAGGTGGGAATGCCATCGGCTTTAGCCATCTGGAAAATATTATAAGTAGTCGCGTAAATTTTTTCAGCATGTGCCATAGCCCTCTCACGGTTATAACCTTCGAGTTCATAATACACATTGATAATTCCACCGGCGTTTACAACATAATCCGGTGCATATAAAATACCTTGTTTAGCAACTGCTTCACCATGAATTTTTTCATCGGCCAACTGATTGTTGGCAGCACCGCAGATAATTTTACATTTTAAACGTCCCAATGTATCGTCATTCACCGTTGCGCCAAGTGCGCAGGGTGCGTAGATATCGATATCGAGGTCAAACATCACATCTGCACTCACAACTTCCGCTTTATAAGCAGCAGCAACTAGTTTCAGACGCTCTTCATTGATGTCATTGATAAACACTTTGGCGCCCTCTTTTGTGAGGTGCTCGACCAGTACTTCACCCACATGACCGATGCCCTGCACCAATACTTTTTTTCCGGCCAGACTATCATTTCCCCAGACTTCTTTTGCACTGGCTTTCATGCTGACGTATACACCATAAGCGGTAACAGGACTCGGGTCGCCACTACCACCCATATTTTCAGGTAGTCCGCTCACGTATTCCGTTTCCATGTGAATGGTTTCCATATCCCGGCTGGTCATGGCCACATCCTCAGCAGTAATGTACTTACCACCTAAACTATCCACAAACTTTCCGAAACGACGCAGTAAAGCTTCATTTTTTATTTTTCGGGGATCACCGATAATCACTGCCTTTCCGCCACCCAGATTTAAACCCGCGACCGAAGATTTATAAGTCATGCCGCGCGACAAGCGGAGCACATCATTCAAAGCTTCCAGTTCATTACGGTAATTCCACATCCTGGTCCCTCCCAAAGAAGGCCCTAAGACGGTATTATGAATTGCAATAATGGCACGCAAACCCGTTGCATTGTCATTGCAGAATAAAATTTGTTCGTGATTGTGCAGACCCATTTGTCCGATCACCGGATTTTCCATCAATTCCGATTTTCCAAGGCTGGTAACTTCCATGTCCGTTTTTTTGTAGAGTCCGCAAATTTAGGGGATTGAGCGCAATAAACAAAAAGAATTCTGCTCGGGTGATGCCTGCTCTTGACAAGTTTGTGATACCTTTGCAGGGTGAAACACCTGGGGGTACTCAATCATTATTTTTTTAAGTACAAATGGCATTTCCTGGGGGGACTGCTGTTTGTCTCCCTTTCCACGATTTTAGGGACGTATCAGGGAATCATCATTAAGAATGGGACGGACGAAATTGTCAGACTTATAAAGAGCAATACTGCGGCCGATCCCCTCGTTTTTGTCCGCTATGGTCTGAGCATGTGTGGATTAGCCCTGTTAAGTGGGTTTTTTATGTTTATGATGCGGCAGACCATCATTGTCATGAGCCGCCACATTGAATTTGATCAAAAAAACGCCATTTATCAGCATTATCAGGAACTCGATGCCGGTTTCTTTAAAAATAATACGACCGGTGACCTCATGAATAGGATCAGTGAGGATGTGAGCAAAGTCCGCATGTACACCGGACCCGCCATCATGTACATTGCGAACACCATTGTCACCACCATTACCATTCTGGCCTTTATGCTTCGGGTCAATGCGAGCCTGACCCTACTTGTGTTTTTGCCTTTACCCATTCTTAGTTTTATGATTTACCGGGTGTCCGACCGCATCAGCAAACAAAGTGCAAAGGTTCAGGCAGAGTTAAGTGCAATTACCACGCATGCGCAGGAAAGCTTCAGTGCCATCCGCGTCATTAAAGCCTATGCTCGGGAGAATTTTTTCTTTAGCACCATGGAAGAAAAGAACGAAAAGTATAAATCCACAGCCTTAAACTTGGCGGCGATTGAATCTCTCTTCAGTCCTGTTATGTCGATGATGGTGGGCCTAAGTGTACTCATTACCGTCTGGTACGGCGGTAAACTGACCATTGAGCACCGCATTGAACCCGGCAACATTACCGAATTTATCTGGTACGTTTTTCGTTTAACCTGGCCCTTTGCTTCGCTGGGATGGGTGACCTCGCTGGTGCAGCGGGCCTCTGCCTCTCAGGAGCGCATCAATCAGTTTATGCAGACCGAGCCGGAAATAAAAAACCCTTCCACAGAAATTTATCCGATTCAGGGCGCTTTGGAGTTTCGTCAAGTAGACTTTGTTTATCCCGAAAATAACATCCGGGCTTTACATCAGGTCAGCTTTAAATTAGCGGCGGGACAAACCTTGGGTATCACCGGACAAGTCGGCAGCGGCAAATCAACTATTTTAAATCTATTGACGCGGCAATACGATGTCAGTGCAGGCGGCATCTTTATAGATGGAAAAGATATTCGACAGCACAATTTGCATTTACTCCGTCGCCAATGCGGGGTAGTGCCACAGGAAGTATTTTTATTCAGTGATTCCATTGCCAATAACATCGCTTTCGGTTATCCTGCTGATGACTGTGCTCCCGCACTCATCACTCAAGCTGCTAAGGATGCGGGCGTCTACGAAAACATTCAGGGTTTCCCGGAAAAATTTGAGACGGTGGTCGGCGAGCGGGGTGTGACTTTAAGTGGCGGACAAAAACAGCGCATCTCTATTGCCCGCGCGATTATTCATAAACCACGGCTACTATTGTTTGATGATTGTCTGAGTGCTGTTGATTCAGAAACCGAGGAATTAATTCTTGGCAATTTAAAGCGGGAAACCGCTGACCGCACCACCATCATTGTGAGTCATCGGATCAGCAGTATTAAAGAGGCGGACCTCATTTTATTTCTGAAAGATGGTCTCATTGCAGAACAAGGGACGCATGAAAACTTGCTACAGCGAAAAGGATTGTATTATGAACTGAATCAGCTGCAAGGAGCTTGATAGAAATTAAGCACCACAAGGGTTCAATGCCCTTCACCAATAAATTGCATTTACCAGCCTGATGTCTCTGGTCTTCATGCCACCACAAAAATTAATAAATGATTACCTCAGGAAAAAGTCTTTCTTCTGCTGATTTTTAGAACGCGTCCTTGGCAAAGTGACGCGGATTGAACCAAAATTAGTTCGGTTCAGATTTTAAAATTAAATCCAAAAAAAACGGTACTGGACCCAAAACTCATATCAAAATTTGATTCAGAGTTGCGTTTATTTGCGGGAGCAATGGCAGCTTCATAATATTGCATGGTATTAAGATTTAAGAGCCCAAATCCGAATTCAAAACAGACCCCCTTGCTTAACAGCCACGAGACACCGGGACGCAATTGATAACGTGCTCCTAGTCCTTTTTCCGATAAGGACGCTCCCACTCTGATTGTTTTTCGCTGAGCCCATTCAAAATCGACAGTGGATTGAAAAAAAAGTTGTAGAAGGTCCCGAATTAGCGGGCGACTAAAACGCTGAATACAGCCCACATTCAGGGCACGGTTTCGCTCTAGTACAAAGGGACTATTTCTACCCTGCAAGCCGCGCTGATCCATACTGGATTCCAAATAAGCAAGGTGAAGCCCAAGCTGCTGGCGAC
This sequence comes from Sphingobacterium thalpophilum, assembly GCA_943325195.2. Taxonomy (GTDB): domain Bacteria; phylum Bacteroidota; class Bacteroidia; order B-17B0; family Aurantibacillaceae; genus Aurantibacillus. The sequence continues at coordinate 5,050 of CALPON020000158.1, forward strand.
TTGTGAGGGGTCGCATCACAAAAGCCTGAAGATACGTTCTTCTCTGGTCCGTAATGGTTGACTGAGCTGTCTCCGTCGCCTTGCCCTTGCTCACAAAGGAAGCTTGAAAGCCCGCGACTGTCTGGCCTGCCTCCTGCGTCTGCGCCCTGAGCAACGGGTAACTGCAGAAAATCCAGAGCGCCAGTAACAGCAATTTATTTGGAACAGGCATTTTTTAAGACCTCCCGATTGTATAAGTAGACTGCTTGCTGAAGATTTTTTCGGGCCCTCAAGGAGAAAGGTAAAGTTGAAAAGGCTAGTCCTGAGCTAGCAAGGAGTGTGCCCACCGCCACGTCGGGATTGTCGCCCAATAGGAGAAAACTGCCCGTGTAAAATCCAAGAGAAGCGATTGCAATCGCATTAGAAATACGTCTGTTCTTTTGAAACAATTTGTATTCCGCTGCACTCTCCGGATACTTCATGAGCAGCAATCGGACCTCGGACCGTTTCATGACTTTCCCATCCCTAATAAATTTGGTATCACCAGAGAAGCCTATGACCTCCCGTTTATAGCTTTCCTCAAAGGATCCTTGCGCCTGACCGGCCCCTGCGATCAGCAAAAGAAAGAAAATCACTAGGTTTTTTCGAATTGTCAACATCTACTCTGTTTTAAATATAATAACGTATTGCAGCCTGTAATAGTATG
>CALPON020000159.1 GCA_943325195.2 Sphingobacterium thalpophilum
CCCACCCACCCTTATTCCCTCAATAACAGAAAGCCCCCCGTCAAACCTCCCCTTATTACCTCTATAAAAAAACCTCGCTTCTTTGGCGCAATTCCGACCCGTTTCTCCCCTCACAAAACCTGCCTAAAACAAATTTTAAAAATTACCGTTTTCCTGTGTGTATATTTGTTTAAACACTCTTTCATGAAACATCTGTTATCTTTTCTGCTGCTCTTTATTTCCGCCTCTGCTGCCCTTTCGCAATCTCCCCGCATGAGTCTGTATGAAGAATTTACGGGCGAGACCTGTCCTCCCTGTGCAGCTACCAATCCCGACCTCAACAAAATTTTACTTTCAGCTCAGAATGCCACCCGCGTCATCGCCATCAAATGGCAAATTCCAATTCCTTCAGCTCCCTCCAATACCTGGTCTCTGTATCAGACCAACAAAAATGATATTAACTGGCGCTACCGTTCTGTTGCGGGAGGAGGTTATGGCTATCCCAGTCAGAACAATGCTTCCTCGCCCATCAGCAGTGGCATCAACTCGGCACCCCAGGGTGTTTTGGACGGCCAGCATCAGTGGATTTTTGGCGCCGTTTCTGATCATCCGGCCTACATCAGCGATGCGGTTCTGGCCACTGCACAATCTTACTCCAGTGCCTTTAATGTGGATTTGAAGCACGAATGGAATGCCACAAAAAGCGCCATCATTGTCACCGTCAACATCACAGCCAGCGCAGCTTTTAATGCAACGGGACCCCTCGTCTTTCGCAGTGTCATGGTGGAGCGACTCATTCAATTTTCGGTACAGCCCGGCAGCAATGGAGAGACCACCTTTGAAGATGTGGCAATCAGTGCCTATCCTACCTTGCAGGCTGGCCAATCGTTGCAGGGCAACTGGGTAAACGGACAAACCCAATCTTTTACCCTTAGCTGCACACCCCCTGCTTATACACGTGACCGAAATCAAATTAGTCTGGTTGGTTTTATACAGGACGATGGCAACCGGAAGGTCGCCCAGGCTGCACGTTCCCGCGCCTTATATGATGCAGAAGCAAGAGGAGTGCGAGCTGGATTAAGTTGCGGACCTTTTTTCACGCCCGTTGCGGACATCTCCAACGCAGGACTGCTCCCCATCACGGCGATGACGCTGATACCAGCTGCAGACGGACTTGCAGGAACGGCAAAAACCTGGACAGGCACATTAAATCCCGGCGCCAGTATGACTTTGACTTTAAACCCTGTCTCTTCACCGCAGGCAGCGGGACCGCACCTTCTCTCCCTAAAAATTGCAGCGATGAACGGCAGCGACTTCAATGAAGCCAACAACGCCGTGCAGGTGCTCTTTCCTATTCATAATGGTCCCGGAGGACCCGGCGTAAAAGAAGGTTTTGTTGCTTCTGTTTTTCCTCCCGCGGGATGGACACCGGTTAGCGCGAGTGCATACGGATTTAAGCGAAGTACAGAAGCCGGTGCTTATTGGCTTGCGCCGCTGGAATCCATGAAATATGACTTCTTTAATAATCCCCGAATAGGCGAACAACACCAACTTTACATGCCTGCGATGGACTTGCGCGGAGGAGATGCGATTGATGTTTTTTTTGATTATGCCTATGCCCAGCGCAGCGCGCAAAACAATGACCGGCTGGAATTAAAAGTGACGGCGGACTGCGGCCAAAACTGGCTGACGGTTTTTTCGAAATCAGGCACGGCCCTCGCAACCACTGGTCCCACTGCCGGGGCGGAGTATGTCCCCGATGCCGCCGACTTTTCACAGTGGCAGACCGCACAGGTGGCATTACCAGGTATGAACCAGGGGGAGGTGATTTTAAAATTTGAGGTCACGAATGACAATGGTAATGCTTTATATATCGACAATATCAATGTGGTACAGCGCCTGCCTTCCTCTGTCCCGGAAATAAGCGGGATTATGGGCTTCCAGGCCTTCCCTGTGCCGGCGAAAGAGGCGCTTACGCTAAGGTTTGAATCAGATATGACAAGCATCTGGCAGCTATCGCTGTATGATGGGCGCGGCGGCTTGCTGGTGCGCAAAAATCTAAATGTCACATCAGGCAGCAATGAAGCAGAGCTCGATGTGAGGGATTTCCCGGAAGGCCTGTACCTACTTGAACTGACGAGTCCGAAAGACCGGCACGTTCAAAAAATTAGTTTCCAGCGCTGAGAGGGGACTTGGAAGTGGGCCTCCGAGTTTTTGTTCATTTAAACGGACAAATGTTAAACTTGCGGAGGAGTTTCTGTAAATCGGCCAGTTTTTAAAGGTAAAGCTGGATTTTTTTGGATGACTTTGCTATATTTGTTACACAGTTAACTTTGCAAACACTTTTAATTAAACAACCATGAAGAAAAATTTACTCGCTTTTGGGTTAGTCCTCTTTGGAGCAGCCGTAGTGGCGCAAACCCCACGTTTGGTTCTTTACGAAGAATTCACAGGCGAAACGTGTCCTCCTTGTGCATCTACTAATCCGGGTCTGAATGCGCTCTTAGCGCTTCCAACTAACACGCCAAAAGTGGTAGCCATCAAATGGCAGGTGCCAATTCCAAGTGCACCAAGTAATACCTGGTCACTTTACCAGACAAATAAAGCTGAAATTGACTGGAGATACAGATCTGTTGCTTCCGGTGGATTCGGATATACTCCGGGGATTAACTCGGCACCAAGCAGTAAGATTGATGGTCAGGAAGCGACTACTTTCGGAGCTTCTAGTGGACATCCCGCTAATCTTACCAGCAATATTTTAACGACTGCACAATCCTACACCTCTGCGTTTAATATTACAGTAGCGCGTGACTGGAATTACAACTGTTCAGCAGTTACGCTCACCGTTAATATTACAGCCACAGCGCCCTTCACTGTCTCTTCACCGGGTAAATTAAAATTCCGCTGTGTGATGGTAGAGCGTCTGATTCAGTTCTCAGTGGCACCAGGAACAAACGGTGAGAAAAACTTCGAAGACATTGCAATTAAGTCGTTCCCGACTTTACAGTCCGGCACCTCAATGGCGGATAGCTGGACAATTGGTCAAAGCATGACCTTTACGATGAACTGCCCGCTTCCATCTTACACTCGTAAGAAAGAGCAGGTTGCTTTTGTAGGCTTCATTCAAGATGATAACAATCAGAAAGTAGCACAGGCAGTGCGTTCAGTGCCTGCAGCGCTTCCTCCAGATGGACTGGCGACAGTTGCTGCGAACGTGGGTGTTACTTGTACCAATTCGATTACACCAAAAATTACCATCAATAATACAGGTTTAAATCCGATCACGAGCATGACCATTATTCCATACGTGGATGGCGTTGCAGGTGCACAAATTAACTGGACCGGAAACATTCCAGTTGGACAAAACGGTACGGTAACCCTTGGTGCAATTGCTTCACCAACAGCGGCAGGAGCCCATACGTTCTCTTATAATATCACCAGTCTTGGTGCTGCGAAATACAACATTGCTGGTAATGCCAGTCAAGTTTCCTTCATGGTAGCAGCTGCACCGGATGCGAATCCAGTTTCTGAAGGCTTTACCCTCGGCGCTTTCCCTCCTGCAGGCTGGGTGTCGGTAAATCCTGACCAAGGTGGTACGTGGTTACGTAATACACAAACTGGCGGTTACTTCCAGTCGAATCAGTGTATGAAATATGACTTCCTCAGCAATAAAGTAGTTGGTGATGTGGATGAAATGATGTTGCCTATGTTGAATCTCAGTGGTGCAGATGTACCTCAAATGACTTTTGATTTTGCCTATGCACAGAAACTGGCAGGTGGTAATGATCAATTAGAAGTGATGGCATCTTCAAATTGCGGAAGCACCTGGAGCACCGTTTGGTCCCAATCTGGCTCAAACCTAGCTACTGCTCCAGCGCAAGACGCCGCTTACCTTCCAGATCCAGCGGATTTCACACAATGGCAAACAGCGATTGTTAATCTACCCGCATTTAACAACGGTAGCGTGCTCGTGAAATTTGTAACGACTGCAGGTTTGGGTAACAATCTGTACATAGACAATGTGAATCTACGTCAGGGTAATCCATCTGGTATTGCAAAATCTGCAAGCAATGGATTTAATCTGAACATCTTCCCTAATCCAGCATCAGGACTTGCAAGTGTAAATGTAAGCTCAGCAGTTTCTGTAAAAGCAACTGTAACGGTATTCAATACACTTGGTCAGGTTGTATACAGCAATCCAACTGATCTGACAGCAGGTAACACCGTCATTGCACTTGATGTAAAAGAATTTGCAGCAGGTGTTTATAATGTTGTAGTAGCGACTGAAAAGACGACTGTAACAAGAAAGTTAACTGTTTCTAAATAATTTAAATTGTGAGGGTGGTTCTGTGCGTTTACTGTGCAGAACCACCTTTTTTTATTCCTTATGAAAAACCTTATTTATAGTATCTTGGTGATGGCAAGCCTCAGTGTAGGAGCGCAGAGCACTTTCCGTGTTTTCAAGCACAACACAACCGTTTCGGTGACGCCTAATGCCTTGTACGAAGTCAACAGTATTCCTGCAGACCTCACAACAAGCACCTTTGATTTTCTGAATATCAGCACGGTGACGCACACCTACAATGTGAAGCGGTACGATTTGATCTTGCACACGATTACAAGTGCTGATAAAGCTGAAGCCCGTTTTTGCGTGGGAAGTCAATGTTATGGCGCTGGCGATGTGAGCGCCCTGTTTCCACTAGTTCTCCCTGCAGGCGTCAATACGGCGACCCTTGGTGATTTTCAGTCTTTAGATTGCGATCTGCTTGAAGCCAGTGTCATTGGTTACAGCCTGGTGAAATACACCCTTTTTAATGTCAATCAGCCTTCTGATTCGATTCAATTCACGCTGCGTTACAACTACGCCACCCGTTTTGCAGGCGTTAAAGAAAATACAGGCAATATGCAAGCGATGCAGATTCTGCCAAATCCAGCTAAACAAGTCGCCAGCCTGAATGTATTTGCAGGGACTGCAGCGGAAACGCAGCTGGTCCTCATCAATTCAATTGGCCAAAAGGTCCTTGAGCAACAAATTTCATTGAACTCAGGAAAGAATCTGATTCCTCTAAATCTTTCCCAACTCCCTTCCGGCGTCTATTTTGCGCAGCTCTCCGATGGTAAAAATCTGAGTACCCGCAAACTCATTATAGAATAAAGACAGTCACTTTAGATGACAAACCTGCTGGTCCGCGATCAGCAGGTTTTTTGTTTACAAATGCCCCGCTTCCAATCCAGTTTTTTTTAGTTTCTTTACATCTTATTTGAACGCATAAACATGGAATTATATCTCGACTCCGCCAATCTGAAAGAAATTGAAGAGGGCTTTAAACTCGGTTTTTTAAACGGTCTGACCACCACCCCGACTTTCATGCAGAAGGAAGGCATCACGGATATCGATGGGACCATCGTCAAACTCAGTAAAATAGTACCGGTCCTCCAAATCGAAGCACTTGGAAATACCGCTGAAGAAGTGCTTGCAGAAGCAGAGCGCCAACTGGCTTTAGGTTTAGATCCTCAAAAAACAGTATTCAAAATCCCGGTCTCCCTAGAAGGTGTGCGTGCCTGCAAATTGCTGCGTGATAAAGGGTATCTCGTGAATGTCCACCTGGTGTACACGCTACAACAGGCGTACATGGCCATGCAGGCCGGCGCAACTTATGTCTGC
>CALPON020000160.1 GCA_943325195.2 Sphingobacterium thalpophilum
GATTAGCTAGGCTGACCTCTCCTTTCCCAGAGTCACAAAACAAAATGTCGCTGCTAAGGCAGCGATTTTTATGGACCTGCTCATTTTTTTGAAAGCAAAGCTTTCAACGCCTGATCAAGTCCATAAAAAAACCCCCAGCTTAGACTGGGGGTTCATTTTGTTTTTATCGGTGGATCCGGAGAGATTCGAACTCTCGTCCAAATAAGGAATAAATAAGCTTTCTACACGTTTAGCATTAACTTGATTTTCGATCGAAGCCAGGCGTTAATTCATACCAAACTTCAACTTAGCTATTGATATTGTTTCTGGTAATAGCATAACAGAAACAAACTGCACATTTGTGATGCCAGACCCCGGGCGCAGAGCAGTTTAGCTCCCGGGCTGACAAAGGTCACTTAATTCTAAATTAAGCAGCCATAGCGTAAGAATTCTCTTCGCCGAATAAAAATTTGAAAGTTCAGTTTTAAGAGCTCGTCTTACAACGCTCTACATGCTTACCTATCTAATGCGCTTACTGTCAAAACCGGTCGGACCCATAAACAAAGAACTTCACCTTACACAGGTGCTACTGCGAAGATACGCTATTTTCAGCGATTTTGTTCTTTCCTTATTAGTTCTTTAACTTTCTGAAGTTCCAAATCCCGGCGACTGACCAAGTCTTTAAAACTATAATCAAGCGGATAATCCGGAATAACGCCCCTTCCCTTGGGCTTGCGGCACAAATCATGCTCCACACGGAAGGCGGGAATCCGGACCTGGATGCCTGTCGCAGGCAAAGTGTAAAATGGGGTGATTCCTGCATTGCAGCCTTCTTCTCCGCCGCCTGTCTCCTGTCCCACAATCACCGCGCGTCCACTGGCCTTTAAGTAAGAGGCGACCAAACAACTGGCGCTATACGAACCGCCATTGACTAACACAAAAATCTTTCCATCGTAATGTCGCTTCTTTCTTGGCCGCAAGGTGTAAATAAAATAGTCGGTATCGTGTCGCACTTCGTGCCTGCCGATGATTTTATAAGCGAACCGTGTAAACCGAAAGGCTAAATCGCCTGTGGTATGGCGACGCTCGGGGAAATGACGCACCCTACTTTTTAAGGTTTGCGTGCACACCGTATCCATTAAATAACTTAGGAGTCGGTAACTGTTAGCCAGACTGCCACCGCCATTACCGCGTAAATCAATAATCAATTGCTGGGTATTATTCTTTTCTAAACGACGGAAAAAACGGCGGTAAGCGCGAACCTCCCCGCCATGTGAAAATTTCTCAAGCTTCATCAGCATCACCGACTGCGAACTATCGATATAACGGAACTTTAATTTCGCATGACGGTAAAGCCGAAATAAACTGTCATCTTTTGTCCCTAATGGTATAGGAGGTAGGCTTTTCAAACGCAGCGCCGCATACGAAAGGGAGCGCCTTTGCTTGCCATCCTGCACCTTGAGTTGAAACGTATCTGGCCTGCCAAAAAGCGCTGGAAAATAGCTGTTAAAGCCGAGTTGAATATAATAATCCTTTCCACTTTTCCCGTATCCGTCAGAACTTACAAAACGTCGCGCATAACGCAAAATAGAATCCGCCCCAATACCATTGATCTGCTCTACCAGGGCTCCTTTGCGAACAAGGGAGTCCTGCTTTTTTCCCAAATAGCCCAGGACATATAACTTATCCTGCGCCGGCAAAAAAACATAGGGGGAGTAATTAAATTTTAGTTTTTTTACTTGTTTGTAAAAACGCTTCGAATAAAGCACCTCGGTATGACCGCAATGCAATTCATCCAAAAGTAATTTAATTCTTAAGCGAAACTCGCCTTGACTGAGACTATCGGTCAGCCGATTCCGAAAGTCCGTAAAATCTTTTTGCAGCCTTTCAATGGGCGTGTACAAACCCACAGCTGGATGCATTTCCATCACCACTTTCTCGAGTAATGCCGCATCTTTCTGTAATTGTACAGGGGAATATTTCTTGCTAAGCAGCGAAGATTTATCACTGCGACAGGAAAAAATAAAAACGAGAATCAGGGCTGTCACCAGCCACCAGCCCCTAAAGGTAACGCGCATAAATGCTATATTTGTAAAAATACAAAATATCGGATGGAAACTTTTACAATTGGCGTCTTGCGTGAAGAAAAAAGCCCCCCGGACAAACGTGTCCCACTTACACCGCTGACCTGCTCTGAACTAAAACGCAAATATCCGCATCTAAAAATCCTTGTCCAGCCTAGCAAAATTCGCTGTTATTCAGACGATGAATATACGGCCTTTGGAATTGATCTTCAGGAGGACCTAAGTGGCTGCGATGTTCTTATGGGTGTAAAGGAAGTGCCAGCCGATCAACTCATCCCCGGGAAAAAATACTTTTTCTTTTCACACACCATCAAAAAACAGGCGCACAATAAAAAGTTAATGCACGCGCTCATCGAAAAAAAAATCCAGATGGTGGATTATGAAACGCTGACGGACAAAAATCATAATCGCATCATTGGCTTCGGACGTTATGCTGGAGTCGTGGGTGCTTATAACGGCATTCTTGGTTACGGACTAAAATATGACCTCTTCCGCTTAAAGCCTGCAAACCTCTGTCGTGATAAAGCGGAAATGGAAGAAGAGTTAAAACGTGCGCGTCTACCGAATATTAAAATCGTGCTAACCGGTGGCGGCCGTGTAGCCAATGGTGTGATTGAAACCTTAAGTGCCCTGCGCATCCGCAAAATCACACCGGAGGAATTCCTGATGGGCTCTTACCGTGAACCCGTGTATTGCCAGCTCAATCCGCGCGATTACGTGGAGCGTCCCAATGACCATAATTTTGACCTCAACGACTTCTACGCACATCCCGAACATTTTGTTTCACGCTTTGCCCCCTTTACCAAAACAGCAGACCTTTATATTTCTACTCATTACTGGGACCCGCGTGCCCCAAAAATGTTTACTAGGGAGGACATGCAGGCCAGAGATTTCCACATTTCTGTGATTGCAGATGTGACCTGCGATATTGACGGCTCCGTCCCTTCCACGATCCGCTCCAGCACCATCACTCAGCCATTTTATGGTTATAATATTGTCACCGAGAAAGAAGATTTACCTTTCAATAAGGATACCGTTTGCGTCATGGCTGTGGATAATCTTCCCTGCGAATTACCCCGTGATGCCAGTGATGACTTTGGCAAAGATCTTTCTGAACGGGTCTTACCGCATGTCTTCGGTGAGGACCCTGATCGCCTGATTGAACGGGCGAGTATTTGTGTCGAAGGAAAGCTGACAGCGGGGTATGAGTACCTCTCTGATTATGCCTATTAACTGGCTTCAAAGACCTTGACTGGTATAAATGCAGGAGCGGGAGAAAAAATTTCCCCACTGCGACATTCAAATAGATAGGCAAGTCCTTTGCATAGTGAGTGAAACTTCCCTCCTATGAAATCGTTTCTAGCCCTTTTGTGTCTTATTCTCCTCTTTAGCGCCTGCTCGCAGGAAAAAAAATCCTTACGTCATGCTGCGAATGCGATTGAACGTGCTAATTACGATAAGGCCATTTCCAATTATGATGAAATTCTCAAGAAAAACAAAAACTCCTTTTTCGGAAATGCGGGTAAAGGAATCGTACTATCCGAATATATGGGAAGGCACGAACAGGCCATTCCTTATCTCGAAACTGCACTAAAAAATACACCGGAAAAAACCAAACCCATCCTTCAAAATAATCTGGGAAAAAGCTACCACTTTGTCGGCAACTATAAAAGGGCGCTGTACTACTATTCCAAATCACAAAAAGATAATAATCCGAAATGGGCGGACTATGATGAGTTCCTTTCCAAACGTATTGCCGATTGTAAATATGCCATTGAACATCCCCGCGTGGCCTTGCCGGAAAACCAACAACTTACCAACCTGGGTAAAACAGTGAATACAGCCTATCCGGAATACACGCCCGTGGCGACCCAGACCCAATTGTTTTTTACAAGCAAACGTCCCGATTCACCGAAGGAAAAACGCAACGGACAAGATGGAAAGTACTTTGAGGCAATTTATAGATCAGACCTACAAAAAGACGGTAGCTTCGAACTTCCCGAACGTTATGTCATTTCGAAATCCGGCAAGAGTGGAGAAGCCATTCTTTCAGCCTCCCCAGACGGACATAAACTCTTTGTTTTTCGCAACGGCCAACTCTTTGAATCCGACATCAAGGATCCCACTCATGCCCTACAAAAAATGGATAACACCGTCAATTTCGGTTACCTACAAAATCACGCTTCACTGAGTCCTGATGGAAAAACACTTTACTTTATTTCTGAATCCGAAAAGGGCCATGGTGGAACAGATATTTTCGTTTCCACCAAAAAATTAGATGGCAGCTGGGGGGAACCGAAAATGTTGGATTACACGATTAATTCTGAATTTGATGAAGAAGCTCCTTTTGTCAACGAAGCCGGCACGCTTTTCTTTTCTAGCAATGGACATCCTGGCTATGGTGGCTTCGATGTCTACAAAAGTTCTTTCGTAAATGGGGCCTGGACGAAGCCTGAAAACCTGGGTCAGCCAATTAATTCAGCTGGAGATGATATTTATTTCGTTTTGAAACCAAATAGCTCAAAAGGTTATTTTGCTTCTGCCCGTCCCGGTGGTTTTGGTGACCTCGATATTTATAAAGTGCATTATGTCACAAGTGATGTCAGTCCCTGCCTTCAAGATCCGCAGTTAACAATTGAGTCGCGTCGTGACCTCGATAATCCCATGGCTCAGTTATTTAAACTGCATGTTCCGCAAAAATATAAAGCTACCATTCGTTCGTATCGCTGGAAGATCAATGGCCAGGAGCTTTCCGAGACCGGATCCGAATTGCGACACACCTTTACAAAGGCGGACAACTATGCGGTGCAGGCGCAAATTTTGATGTATTGCGATTCCTGTCCCAACATGCAAGCGCGCTGCACGACAAAAGAAGTGGTAATAGAAGCGCCGCAAATTCTGACCAGTACGCTTGAACAACCCTCTGAAAAATCGCTCTCTGGCAGATTCGAAAAAAAAAATAAAACCAGCACTAAAAATATCTCGGCATTAGAAACTTCTGTGGTGCCTGCCGAAGCAGTTCTGAGTTCGGGAACTGTGCAAAAATCAAATTCGGCGCTTACTGACAATGCCGCTCAAACGGAAAAAAATACTGGTCCTTCTGCATCAGACAGCGCAGAATTAAATGACGAGGATAATTTTATCTCTGCGGAGGAATTATCTGCCTATGACTGGCTAGCAGTGCCTACCAAGTTTGACTACAACAAAGCGACGATTAGAACTGAAAGTAAAAAGAATCTGGATAAGAACATCCTTATTTTAAAATCACATCCTGAATTTATGATCCGCATCGTGGGACATGCCGATTCCCGGGGAACGGAGGCTTATAACCAGGACCTTAGTTCTCGCAGGGCACAAGCAGTGAAGTCCTATCTGATTCATCACGGACTCGCAGCTTCGCGCATCATAGCGGTAAGAGGTAAAGGCGAAAAAGAATTACTCAATACCTGCAGTAATGATTCGGCTTGTCCCGAAGAACAACACGCAGTGAATCGCCGTGTGCAGCTCCAGGTGCGCAGCACGGGTAACTACTAGTTTTAATCATTAATTTTAGATGCTGCCGCTCGGATGTCTGC
>CALPON020000161.1 GCA_943325195.2 Sphingobacterium thalpophilum
GGCATTCTAAAATTCAAAAAAGAATTTCGTGACACTCTTGTCTTACTACTTGAATTAAAAGATGAGAAGGGTAGGACCCTTATAACGAAAGGTGATGGCAGTCTCACTGCCAATTATGACAATGGCCTTATCAGGGCGACTGGCAGTTACAAAAAGGGTCTACAGGATAGCGTGTGGCGCTACTTTCATCAAAACGGCGAGTTGGATTATGAAGCCACTTATGAAAATGGATTGTTAAACGGCTACTATTCCTCTTACTACAAAAACCACAACATTAAGAGCGAAGGAAACTTCAGTGCCAACAAAAAAAACGGACTCTGGAAATTTTACCGGCAAGATGGCAAACTTGAAATGAAAGGGAGTTTGAAAGACAATACTCGGGAAGGAAAGTGGAACTACTACTACACCACTGGCCAGCTTGAAAGCGAAGGGGACTATTTGAACGATAAACAATCCGGTACTTGGAAGTATTGGTATAAGACGGGGGAAAAATGGCGCCAGGGGGATTTTGCAGAAGACAAAAAATCAGGCGACTGGATCACTTGGTGGGAAAATGGAAATAAGCTACAGGAAGGGCCTTATGTCAACGGCCGTGAAGATGGACTCTGGACCAGTTGGTGGGAGAACGGCACAAAAAAAGACGAAGGCATGATAAAAGGCACCACGCTGACAGGAAAATGGCAGGGTTGGTACGTTAACGGAGAAAAAAATTACATCGGCACTTTTAATGAGACAGGCGCACGGGAAGGAACTTGGACCTACTACTATGAAGATGGTAAGCAGCGAGAAATAAGTAATTACGTCAACGGAATCAAACACGGCGAGTCTATTCAGTGGTTTGAGCGCGGCGGTTATGTGGACACCAAGGGAACGTATTACCGCGGTCACCAAAGTGGGGAATGGGAATATTATTATGAGACGGGGGCGCTTAGCAAAACGCAGCAATATAAAGAGGGTAAGCTGAGCGGCAAGTCAGTGAGCTATTATCCCAACACAAAAATTCAAAGTATTTGTAATTATACGATTGTGAACGACCGTCGAAAAGGCAAGGTGCAAAGCGTGCCGGACGGAGAGTGGATTTTCTTCGACAAAAATGGTGTTGAGGTAAGCCGCATCAGTTATCGTAACGGAGAGCGCAAATAAAGCAGATTGTTTTAGTATGTTTGTTGTCCAATGAGAAAAGAGCTTTCGACACTCCTGCTTTTTACCATCACCTTCTTACTCTTCTCCTGCGGAGGGAATGAAAAGCCCGACGACATTATTTCAGACGATGAAAAAAGCCAGGGAACAGCCATTGAAAGTCAGTTCAAGGCGCAGAATTTTTTTAATACTCTGCCAGACGGCAACTTAGTGATGAAACTCATTGGCGAGAGTCAATTGGAATATGAAGCTGGCCTTCTCAATGATCCTCAGTCGGTCAGCAATTACGCCTTGGAAGCCGCAAAAGCCATTAATCTTGGTATTTACGGTAGCGACCTGAGCATTGCCAGCTCGTTTAATCAGACACAGGAGAGTTTGATCTTTCTTAAATGCGTCAACATTCTTGCGAAACAACTTGGCGTAAGCAGCGCTTTCGATGAACAGTTATTTGAACGCATTGACGCCAACAACCAAAACAAAGATTCGGTGATTGAAATCGTCAGCAATGCCTTTAAACGAGTTGACGAGATTCTAAAAAACAACAACCGGCCTGCCACAGCAGCAGTCATTCTTTCTGGCTGCTGGATTGAAGGGCTCTACGTTTCCTGCCAACTTGCTCAGCGGCCCGGCGCGGAGAGCCTCATCAAAACAATCATCGCCCAAAAAGAGTCGCTCAATAATGTTATCTTCATGCTGGAAGGCGTGGAACTTGAAGAGGCTTCTCGTTTTATTCTGGTCGACCTGCGCCAATTACAGGAATCATTTAAGGTTGCTGAAAGCAATGCCGTCTATGATAAGAAAACTATCGCGGATATTACACTGCGCATTAGTGCTTTGCGCAATAAACTGACAAAACTTGTTTAAGGATTTAACCTTTTTTGATACCTCTTTTTGCTCGGCTTCTCGTACATTCGGAGGACTGAAAAAGTGCGCATTCATAGTTATCCTATTCGCCTTTCTGCAGCCCCTGCGGGCAGCTTATCTTCTCATTCCAATGGACGAGTCCCAGAAAGATCATCTGAAGGCCTACGGCTTGGCCTACTGGGCTTTAAAGGGAGAGTTGGAAATACACTGGCTGCTTAATTACCGGGGAGGCAGTTTTATGATTCCCGCAGTGAAAGCGGTTTCTTCCGAATGCGTCATCCGTGGCATTTCTTACGAAACCATTTCCGATGCGCAGCATAACGCTATTTTAGCAGACATCGCCAATCCCGAGGTCAATCAGGATGCCGTGAAACTAGAAAAAGCACCACGCATTGCCGTGTATTCGCCCAAAGGCAAACAACCATGGGATGATGCCGTGACGCTGGTGCTCAAGTATGCGGAGATCCCCTATGACGTGCTATATGATGAAGAGTTGTTTCTTGAGAAATTAGGAGATTATGACTGGCTCCATTTACACCATGAGGATTTTACGGGACAATACGGAAAGTTTTTTGGCTCCTTTCAACACGCCGCTTGGTATCAAGCAGAGGTAAAAGAGAATGAAAGTACTGCCAAAAAACTAGGCTTTGCGAAAGTATCGCAGATGAAATTGAACAGCGCTAAAAAAATCAGGGACTTCGTATTTAACGGAGGCTTTCTTTTTGCTATGTGCAGCGCAACTGACAGTTATGATATTGCCTTGGCGGCCGATGGTATTGATATTTGCGAAAGCATGTTTGATCATGATCCCGCTGATCGAAGCGCCAATTCAAAAATTGATTACAGCAAGGGGTTTGCTTTCGAGAATTACAAGTTGAGCATGAATCCCTATGAGTATGAATACTCTACCATTGACACTTACACATCCCGTCGCCAGTATGGGCCCAACGAAAAAAACGACCGGTTTACCTTGTTCGATTTTTCCGCCAAATGGGACCCCGTACCAAGCATGCTTTGTCAAAATCACACCAGCACAATTAATGGTTTTTGGGGACAGACAGCAGGGTTCACGAAGAGCCTAATTAAAAAAAACGTCCTCATTCTAGGTGAGGCCAAAGCCTGGAACGAAGCCCGATACATTCACGGAGACCACGGCAAGGGCACCTGGACTTTTTATAGCGGGCACGATCCCGAAGACTATGAACACCGGGTGGAAGAACCCCCCACTGATCTTTCCCTCCATCCAAATTCACCAGGCTACCGTCTTATATTAAATAACATTCTTTTCCCCGCAGCGAAAAAGAAAAAGCAAAAAACCTGATTATTCGTTTTATTTTCCGCATAATTGTTTCGGCTGTGGCTGTTTATCTGAGCGCTCGCTTCCTAGATGGGGTGCAGCTGGATGATTACCCCTCTGCATTGATGATGGCCATTGTGCTGGCCTTTCTAAATGCCATCGTTAAGCCGGTGCTGACGTTTCTGACAATTCCCATCACCATCGTGACCTTGGGATTTTTTCTGCTAGTGATTAATGCACTCATCATCATCTTTGCAGAAAAACTGGTGCCGGGATTTCATGTGGATGGCTTTTTAACCGCCTTGTTGTTCAGCCTCGTATTGTCAGTGACAACGGGACTACTTAATTTTCTTTTCGGAGTGAATGACAAAGAAAAAAAGCGCGAAGACTGATCCCAGCGCTTTTTAATAAAAGAAATAAATTTATTGCTGATCAAACTTTGAATACCCTGCTGGTACATCCAGCGTGGTATCAGCAGGAGGTGTGGTAGTGATGCGTGTCACCTCCAGGCGCGTCAGTAATTTACCGTCTGAAATCTGCCTTTCCTCGCTCAGCATGGGCATGGCACCTTCCCCCAATTCAGTCAGTTTACCAAAATAGAGACTTTGTTTATCTTTTCGGTTCCACAGTTTTACCAAAGGCTGAAAGAAATTAAATTGATTATCCGCAAGCCAATAGGTGATGATAGTATTTGCGCTTGCATTTTTAACAGTGTAGTCCGTGCATTTCTGACCGGCAATGGTTTTTGATTCTGATCCTTTGCTAGTCACACACTCCCCGCGCACGATCTGCGGCGCTTCATTTTTCTGATAGCCCCAGAGTTTACGTTTAGGATTTAAAAATTTTACTTCTTTCGCAGACAGATCAAACAGAAAACTGCCTTCGATTCCTTTGTCGCGCTTGCTATACTGATCCAGTCGCACCCGATTATTCTTAACAGAGTAGAGGTTGAGGGTGGTATCCTTTTGAGTCGAATAACGAAACTCAATGGTTCCGGAGAATCCCTGTGCAATGGCGCAGCAGTATACAAGGGAGCCGATTAGGGCGGAGGTGAATCTTTTCATAATGAGGCGATTTTGATTACTAAAATATGTATTTTAGTCGTGCCCAACCCATCCTAGTGCAAAATTATTCACAAAATTATGGCGCCGCCGGCGAGGCGCTGGCTGCAGTTTTCCTACAAAAGAAGGGATATCTTATTCTTGAGCGAAACTGGCGGTATAAGAAGTTTGAAGTGGACCTCATCGCCAGAAAGGACAATCTGCTTGTAAT
The DNA here is from genome assembly GCA_943325195.2 of Sphingobacterium thalpophilum. Classification (GTDB taxonomy): domain Bacteria; phylum Bacteroidota; class Bacteroidia; order B-17B0; family Aurantibacillaceae; genus Aurantibacillus. The sequence goes on from CALPON020000161.1 coordinate 4,574, forward strand.
TATTGAGGTAAAAACCAGGAAAAACGGTAACTTTGGTGAGCCGGAGATTTTTGTCACCAGGAAAAAACAGAGTTTTCTGATCGCAGCGGCCCATCACTATCTCATCGTAAGCGACCTTTCACTGGAAGTCCGTTTCGATATCGTAGCCGTTTTGGGTCTACATGAAACAGAATCTGTGAAACATCTGGAAGGTGCATTTTATCCTACGGCCTGAAATAGTATACATGGCAACATTTAGAAAAGATGATCAGTCCGGGCGCAGTCGTCCGCGCACAACCAAGCGCTCCGGTTCTGAAGATAAAGACAAAAAAAAGGACGGATACAAAACAAAGCGTTCCTTCAGTAAAAACAAAACCTTCCGATCGGATAAGGACGCATCGGGAGGCGATAATAAAAAATCCTTCCGCGATAAGCCTTTCCGCAAGGAGGAGCGCAGTGGCGAAGGAAAGCCAGCAAGACGCTTTTTTGGTTCCGATGAGCGCCCCTCCCGCAGCAGTGCACCACGCGAGCGTTCTGAACGAAACCCAGGAGAAGAGCGCCCTGCTCGTAAATCATTTGGGTCGGATGAACGTCCCGCGCGCAGCAGCCGTGATGGCGCAGCGCGCGAGCGTTCGGAAAGAAGTTCTGGTGGAGAGCGTCCAGCTCGTCGCTCATTTGGATCGGATGAACGTCCCGCTCGCAGTAGCCGTGATGGCGCACCGCGTGAACGTTCGGAAAGAAGTTCTGGTGGAGAGCGTCCAGCCCGTCGCTCATTTGGATCGGATGAACGTCCTGCTCGCAGTAGCCGTGATGGCGCGCCGCGTGAGCGTTCGGAAAGAAGTTCTGGTGGAGAGCGTCCTGCCCGTCGCTCATTTGGGTCGGATGAACGTCCTGCTCGCAGTAGCCGCGATGGTGCACCGCGTGAACGTTCGGAAGGAAGTGCAGAAGACGGGCGCCCAACCAGGAGCCGCAGCAAGAGTGCCGAGCGTGAGGGAGCGCCGGAGCGTCGCGTAAAGTTTGTCGAATGTGAGGAAGGCC
>CALPON020000162.1 GCA_943325195.2 Sphingobacterium thalpophilum
CTGCCTTCAGCAGAACTTCACATATACGGAGCTTATACGCCTGAACAGGTCCGCCAATGGCACAAGCCTTCAAACGGATTTTTAGTAAAAGACCGTGCAGAAGATGCCGCGTTGGTCATGGGTCAGGCACGGGTCTGCTTGGCTCCACTCAGGTTTGGAGCAGGACAAAAAGGAAAACTTCTTCTCGCCATGGAATGTGGAACAGTTTCTGTCACCAGCAGTATTGGTGCAGAAGGTATGCATCAAGGTCTAGATTGGCCGGGAGCTATTGCTGATACGGCAGAAGATTTCGCAGCATCAGCAGTGCGACTGTATCGTCAGGAGCAGGATTGGCAAAAAGCGCAGAAGGCTATTCCCGATTTGCTCAACCATCACGCACCACAACCACACCTAGGCCAGTTCAAGTACCGCTTAAATGAATTATTGCGCCAATTACCACTTCACCGTGCCAACAATTACACCGGGGCGCTTTTGCGTCAGAGTGCTTTTCAAAGTACACGCTACATGTCACTCTGGATCACCGCAAAAAACCAAATCGCTGCTACAGAAAACAACACTGAGCCAAAGGAAGAGCAAGGCTTAACTACAAAAGGGGGCTAACTAAGCGTCTTGCAATTCCTATATGCCAGTTTTATAGAAAATCAGGCTGCCTGCGCATGCACCGAACGATAACGATCAGCACGAAGAGGGGCACTGCGACGAACTAAAAAGTGTAGCTCGTCAAAAAGAACATTAAAATCAAGGACCTTTTCTTCAAGGACCGAACGATGACGCGCACTGAATCTGCCAGCGGATAAATATTCCGACAACATCCAAATCAAAGCATCCAGACGGTCCGTCATCGACTCCGCATGCGGCTGTGTTGAAGAAATTAATTTGACTTCCTTTAAGGCCGCTATTACTTGGACATAGGCGAGATGACCCGTTTCATCCGTCCTGTACTTCACCGCATTCACCTGCTCCGATAAGCGTTCGAGTTGTTGAGTTGTTTTCATGATCTTGCTTTTTTCTTCCACTAAATTACTACATCGAATAGCAATTGATTGCTACTATTTGTAGTAATTTGAAATCTCGTGCTAGGTATCTGCCTCTGCCGCAGACAAGTTGTTGAAAAAATGGATACAACAGCTGCTCATTCTCTCCTCTTGAACTAAAGAACGTTTGTTCTATGGTCCTATGATCGGGTAGAAGGCGTGTGGCGTGAAAAAAGACTTATGTCTCATGCGCGAAAGCACATTCAATCACAGTGAAAAAGAGAGTTCGTGAAGGTGAAGTGATACACAAATGTATCTGATCAAGTAATGGATTAAAATTTCAGAAATTGGGCTTGGATTTAAAACTTGGTCCGCAGTCTTCTTTATATTCTAGACTGCGGACCTTGTCTTAGGCTGAATAGTTTTCACTATTTGAGCCGCTTGTTTTGTTCTTTCGGTGACCAGTTTTAGTCAGCCTCTTTTTATGATCGTTTTCTATTCTTTAATGATGGAATTTCTATAAACGATGGTATTGTTTTGCAATACATGGATAAAGTAAATGCCATTGTCAAGGTTCATCAAATCAATTGTATTCACTGAATTTGCTTTGATTGCTACCATTCTTTGTCCTAGCGTATTAGTAACGACGATTTCAAATCCATCCGCCTCTGGCACTTCGATTGTGAAAACGCCATTGTTTGGACTCGGGTAAACTCTTGTTGTCTTAGACAGCCAATCTGCTTCAGAAACCGATGAACAGAGTGAAACAACCAAAGTCAGACTGTCTTTACTCGAACAATCATTGCCGTCTTTTCCAACAACACTGTATGTGCTGGTGATGGTTGGACTCACGGAGATACTTGTCGTGTTCGCAGCAGTGCTCCAGGTATAACTAGTGGCACCACTGATAGCTATTGTGGTAGTCTCTCCCAAACAAATTGTTTTTGAACTAGCTGTTAAACTCAAACTAGGTAACGTGTTAACCGTAATTGCTGTTTGGCTTGAATTCACACAACCTACTCCAATCGCTCCAACTAGCGAATAAGTTGTCGCTGTGCTTGGAGTTACTACGACAACACTATTGGTTGAACCTGTGCTCCATGTATAAGTATTGGCACCATTTGCAACCAAGGTTAAGGAATCACCAAAACAGATTACTGTATTGCCGGTAATGGCCACTGTGGGAATAGAAACCACTGTGACATTGTTTACGGATGTTCTTTTACAACCGGCAGTGCTTGTACCTACAACAGAATAGGAAGTATTAACACTTGGCGATACTGCAATACTGTTGCTGGTTGAACCGGTATTCCAACTATACGTTGATGCTCCGGAAACATTTAAGTTTAAGGTATTACCATTGCAAACATAATTACCGCCGGTGATGGTTAAATTGGGAACTGCCCGTACTAAAATCGAATCTACTTTAGTTCTTGTACATCCCACCGATGAACTGCCTACAACATTATAGGTGAAGCTACCTGAAGTGATGCTTGGTGTTACCACAACTGAGCTTGAATTCGAACCTGTACTCCATGTATAGGTACTCGCGCCTCCTGCTGTTAAACTAACAGATAGTCCTGCGCAAACAGCCGTTGTTCCTGTAATCGTGATGACCGGCAAGCTGTTAACAGTTAAGCTGCTTGTTGTCAAGGCCTGCGATACACAACCTGCGGTGCTTGTTCCCGCTACGGTATACGTAGTATTAACAGAGGGACTCACCACCGCAGTAGCACCTTGTATAGTGTAGGTATTCGCGCCATTTGGATTGATGGTGAAGGTTTGTCCTGCACAGATGGTTCCGTTATTTACCGTGATGATTGGATTTGGATTCACCAATAAGCTACTTGTGATGAAGGCTTGCGATACACAACCTGCAGTGCTTGTTCCAGCTACGGTATAAGTCGTGTTAATAGAAGGACTCACAATTGCATTGCCACCTTGTATGGTATAGGTATTTGCTCCGTTTGGATTGATGGTGAAGCTTTGTCCTGCACAAATGGTTCCGTTATTGACCGTGATGATGGGGTTGGGATTCACGCTTAAGCTACTCGTGATAGAGGCTTGCGATACACAACCTGCAGTGCTTGTTCCTGCGACGGTATAAGTCGTGTTAATAGAAGGACTCACCACCGCATTGCCACCTTGTATGGTATAGGTATTTGCTCCGTTTGGATTGATGGTAAAGCTTTGTCCAGCACAGATAGTTCCGTTATTGACCGTGATGATTGGATTGGGATTAACTGTTAAGCTACTTGTTGCAAAGGATTGTGATCTGCAACCTGTGACAGTATTTGTCCCCATGACTGTATACGTACTATTAATAGAGGGACTGACAACTGCAGTGGCACCTTGTATCGTATAGGTATTCGCTCCGTTTGGATTGATGGTAAAGTTTTGTCCTGCACAAACAGCACCAGAGTTTACGGTGATTGTTGGATTTGGATTCACGGTGAAAACCACCGCAGCCCTTGAAGGAGAGACACAGCCAACGCTTGGGTAAATTACTCTGACAACTCCAGCAAAAGCATTTCCTGTCATTGATCCACCGCTTGGATTCGGCATGGACTGACTTCCTGCAATAGTAGTACCATTCGTCACACCAGCGATGTATGAAGATCCACCACCACCACCATTATCACCAGTTCCGGCACTACCGCCATAATAACCGCCGCCGCCGCCGCCGCCATCTGCTGTGTGATTACCACCTTGTCCTAAAGAACCATTGCCGTTTCCGCCAGTTCCGCCTGCAGTTTGAGATCCGCCGCTTGCTGGTGTACCAACAAATCCATCACCACTCAAACCGCCACCTGCACCTGCATTTATTCCATTACCGCCGCCGCCGCCGCCGCCAGCGACTAAAATTCTATTTGCCAAACCAGTTCCACCGAAGCGAACGTCAGAAGCACCGCCACCGCCGCCTGAGCTGCCGGCAGGACCAGCATTACCGCCGCCATTCCAACCGCCTCCAGCTCCACTAGAACCAATTCCTAATCCGCCTGCGCTAATAGCAACGGTTTGACCTGCATTTAGGGCAAACTCGCCTGCAGCATAACCACCATTTGCGCCTTGTAATCCATCGTTACCGCCTTTACCACCCCAAGCCTGAAACGTGTAGCTGCCAGTTACATTTGCTGTAAAAATCTGCACAGCACCTGTCGAATTATAGGTGATAGAATTGGAATTAATTGTAAATGCCTCTGCGTAGAAAGTGGTCGTTGCAGCTGCATTAATACTATAATTCGCCCCTGAAGGCGAAGCGCCAATAGGACTACCACCAGTAGCAACAGTATACCAGGCTATGGAAGTTCCTAGGTTAGAGGATGCATTTAAATTAATTGTTCCTCCCGGAGCACACAATTGACTTGGAAGAGCCGTTGCGACAGTCGGTGTGATACATTGCGAGAAAGCACCTCCATTTAATAGGGTCATTCCTGCAAGCAATGCAGCTTTTAAGCCCATAAAATCATTTTTCATTTTTATTTTCATTTTTACTTGCTTTTGAAGACCTTCTTTTTCTGTCAGCCTCTTCTTTGTTTTGGTTATCTATTAGTTGGTTATTGAATTTCTATAAACGATGTTATTGTCTTGCTTTTTTGACATAGTGTCAAAATTACAATTATACAAAGTTAGATAATATCTCGTTGGATTCAGCCAGAACCAACCTCTTTAAATATTAGCATGTGTTTTTGTATTTTCGCTAAAACCTTGATCAGCAATAGCTTTCAGCAGTTTGTCAATTCAATTTTATGCCTTCGAACTTTTTTAAATCAAAAAAATAGGATTTACCCTAGTAGACAAATAGGGTTCGAAATTTAAATTATTTATTCACGCGCTTAACTAATTCAGGCTCAATAAAAAGGGCCTATAAACTGGACTGTTGGATTTTACGGTTCCACAATTACAAACCGCATTAAGAAAAACCAATTCTTTAAAATAATATCACAGCAAAAAAGAATTTTCAGTTGTCTAGCAACAGGATAGGATTTGGAAAATACCTTTTTCGGGTGTAGGGATATCCATTTCAGCACGTTACATATTGCGTTTCTTGTAAGTTCGCTGATCCAAATAGTTAAGAAATGTGTCTACTTGAGTAATGAAAAAAAATGAGGGAATTGGGGGGAGTGAGTTAAAAATGGTCCGCAGTCTTCACTCTATTTCCGACTGCGGACCCTTTAATCCTTTTTGTTCTTTCTGTGACTTTTTTGTCAGTCTCCTATTAGAAGCGTTTTTTATTCTTTAATGATTGAATTTCTATAAACGATGGCATTGTTTTGTAAGACATGGATAAAATAAATACCATTATCAAACCTCATTAAATCAATTGTATTGACTGATTTTGCTTTCGTTGCTAGCAATTTTTGTCCTAGCATGTTGGTCACCACGATTTCAAATTCATCCGATTCCGGCAATTCGATTGTGAAAACGCCATTGTTTGGACTTGGATACACGCGGGTTAAACTACTCATCCTTGCTGCTTCCGATAGACCATCACATTGTGATACCACTAGAGTAAGACTGTCTTGACTCGCACAATTATTTGAGTCAAGGCCTATGACACTGTATGTGGTAGTAAGGGTCGGACTAACGGAGATACTA
>CALPON020000163.1 GCA_943325195.2 Sphingobacterium thalpophilum
GGTTGAATTCGGAACAAAGCCCAGACCCAATTTGAAGCCGGTCACTGAACTGGTACAGCTAGGTTGTATAAGCGTTGGCGTCGCTACCGGTTGTGGGAAAACAGTCACCTGCACCACCGCACTAGTGGTTACAATCACGTTGGCCGTGTTGGTACCAGTTGTATACATGGTGTAGGTCGTCGTCGCACTGGGAGAAATCTGAAATTGATTGGTACCACTGATGGGCGGAAAACCACCCGGATTCAAAGAATATTGAGGTGAACCTAGATTAAGCGGGTTTGCTGCTGTCAATGTCGTACTTTGTCCGCCGCAGACTGACTGGGCATAAGAAACAAAACCTGCACAAACAGAGAGTAACGTGAGTAGTTTTCTCATAAGATTTTTTTAAATAGCAATTGACAAATATACAAATACCTTGCTATATTTTGCTAAATCTAGACAAAATCGGCCTCATTTTCAAAATTTTTCACTCCCCCTGAGGGTAAACGCGAGAGCGGAGGGGTAAAAACCTTGCTAAAGGACCCTTTCGCCAGCCCATGTATCCGAATTTGAAGATTAGGGATAGAGACATCTGTCCTCTCTCTGCAAATTAGCGCAAGTTTTTTGACGCTCAATATGTTAAACGTCTATCTTTGGCAAAAGACTATACGATATGCTTTTATTACAAAATAAAATTGCTCTGATAACGGGGGCAACCCGTGGAATCGGAAAAGGAATTGCGGAAGCCTTCGCAAAAAATGGTGCTTCCGTGGCTTTTACTTATGTCAGCTCGGATGAAAAAGCACGTGCGCTGGAGGCGGAACTCATGGCGCTCGGCGTCAAAGCAAAGGGCTATAAGAGTGATGCAGGGGATTTTAAAGCGGCGGATGACCTCGTTAATCAAGTACTGGTGGATTTTGGTACCATTGATATACTGGTTAACAATGCCGGCATTACCAGAGATACGCTGCTGATGCGCATGAGTGAGCAACAATGGGATGAGGTGATGAACGCCAATCTCAAATCCGTCTTTAACATGGTAAAAGCGGTTCAGAAGCCGATGCTGAAAGCCCGCAAGGGTTCTATTATTAACATGAGCTCGGTAGTCGGTGTGAAGGGCAACGCGGGACAAAGTAATTACGCTGCTTCCAAAGCGGGCATCATTGGCTTTACCAAATCCATTGCACTGGAACTGGGATCGCGCAATATCCGCAGCAACGCCATTGCACCTGGATTTATTGAAACAGAAATGACCGCGGCCCTAGATGAAAAAGTGATCCAACAATGGCGGGAAGGCATTCCGCTAAAACGTGGTGGAAGTGTGGAAGATGTGGCCAACCTCTGCCTGTTCTTGGCTAGCGATATGAGTGCATACATTACCGGGCAGTGCATCAATGTCTGCGGTGGTATGTTAACCTGATTAACGCGTCGCCTTGTTTTCTAAACTCATAGTCGAACAGCCATGGTACCATGTGCTTCTTTGCCTGCTGCTCGCTGCTTTGCCTGCTGTGTGGCTTTACTTGCGTAACCGAAAAAATAGCGAAGCGCCTCCAGGTATCCTGAAACTCTTGATGGCTCTGCGCTTCTTTTCCTTTTTCCTTTTATTACTACTCCTGCTTTCTATCTTTTACCGGCGGGTGAAGATTGAAAAAGAAGCGCCTTTGATTCTGGTCGCCATCGATAATTCCTCTTCCATGGCCGCAGGGCCCGATAGCGCAGATATTAAAAAATTAGTGAGCGGCCGTCTAACCGAACTGCAGGCCAAATTGGGAGACAAATACACGGTTAAAACTCTTTTATTCGGCAACAGTGTCCGTCAGAGTCAGAGCGCGGACTTTAAGGATCGGGAGACTGATCTAGATCAGTTATTGCGAGAGACTGAAAATAGTTTTGCCAATCAAAACATTGGAGCCCTAGTCGTACTTACGGATGGAATTTACAACCGCGGTACAAATCCAATTTACCGGACTGAAAAAACAATTTGTCCCATTTGGATCATCGGCACAGGTGATACGGCGAGTTACCGGGACATTTCCATCCAAAAAATCAATCACAATGAAGTGGTTTATGCAGGCAACAATTTCCCGCTAGAAATCCAAGTCAACGCAGTTAAATGTGCGGGTGAGACGGCCCGACTTCAAGTGTTTGAAGGGAATAAATTGATTCAGTCCCGTGAACTGAAAATTAACCAGGATCAGTTTTCCACCATCAGTACTTTTACGCTGAGCTCCGAAAATCCAGGCATTCAGCGCTATAAGACCCTTGTGAGTATTAGCGGTCAGGAAAAAAACAGCGGAAACAATGCGCGCAGCCTGGTCGTCGAAGTGATCAGTGCGCGGCAAAAAATCATTCTGCTCAGCCATGCGCCGCATCCCGACATTGCTGCCATCCGAGAAGCCATTAGCAGTAATTCTGGGTTTGAGTTGGACTTTTATCAACTCCCCGCTCAACCAAGCAGTCTGAAAGGAGCGAATCTGGTCATTCTTCATGGTTATAATTCCTCGTATCTGTCGCTACTCAACGCTTGCAAGGCTGCTACCGTACCTTACTGGATCGTAGATCCCTCCTCCTTTGAGGGCTTATCGGGACTCCGGGTCACTGCCATCCAACCCCGTGTAAATGATACCGAACCCTTGCTTACCTCCGGCTTTGGTAACTTTTCGCTGAGTGAGGAATTTAAGCGCTTTATCCCTGACTTACCTGCAGTCAAAACCATCTTTGCGCGCTACGAAAGTTCGGCGGGAGCGCAGATTTTACTCCGCCAGAAAACCGGAAGTGTGGAAACCGATGTAGCACTTTTTTCTTTCCACGAAGAAAACGGGCTAAAGTCCGCTGTATTTGCCGGAGACGGATTATGGCAGTGGCGGATGCGCGACTTTTCAATGCATCAGAGCACCAGTTTGTTTAACGAATTAATCGGGAAGACCGTGCAATATCTTTCCGTTAAAAATGACAAGAGTTTTTTTCGCGTGAATGCGCCGCGAATTGTTTCTGAAAATGAAAATGCGGAGGTAGAAGCCGAAGTTTACAATAAATCTTATGAGCCGGTAACAGAAAGCGAGGTCACACTCGAACTGCTGGACCGTGCGGGAAAAAAATTTAATTATACCTTCAACAAAGGTAATCAGTCGTACCATCTTGATTTAGGACAATTGAGTCCCGGCGACTATTCCTACAAGGCGACAACAAATTATAACAAAGAAGTACTTGTTAAACAAGGACTGTTTGCTGTGAATGAAGTCGTGTCCGAAAAATTAGGACAGACGGCGGACCACAGTCTTTTGCGACAGATAGCGCAGCGTAGTACGGGACGCTTTTTCAAATTGAAAGATGCCGGTCAACTAGAGGAAGCCTTACAAAATAATAACGCCATTCGGCCGCTGAGCTATGCGCAGAGCATGACTTCACCGTTGCTGGACTTTCAGTTTTTTTTCTGGCTGGTCTTGGTGCTACTCAGTGTTGAATGGATTTTCAGAAAACGTTACCTCAGCATCTGATGAAAAAATTACAATTACTGGTTTTCCCTCTACTCTTTCTGCAATGCCGGCAGGCTCAGGAAATCCGGCCCTCGCCAATTGTAAATAACGTTAAGACCGGTGAGGAGTTAAAAATCATATTGAAGGAAAATCACCGCGATGGCGCTACCTGGCAATTGCGTGAAGACTATGATAAAAAAGTAATAGAGCGACTGAAGGAGGTCTGGCACGGCCCTGATAAAGGCATTTATTACCACCTGCGTGCAGTGAAGGAGGGTACCGTTTCATTGCATTTTGTTAAACGCCGATACACGGATACACTGGATCTGGTCACATTTGTCATTGCTGCAGCGAGATAACAGAAACTTGCAAGAACGACTACAATCTATTATCTTTATCGCATTACAAATCAACTAACAAAAGTAAAGAATGAGTAATGCAACAATGGTAAGATTTAACAACTCCAACCGTCAGTTTTACACTGAGTTGAAAAAACGGGTGGATGCGTATTTCAAAGACAATAACATTAGTAAGAACGGAAATTACAATCTGTATCTGAAGACCGTATTTATGTTTTCCGCCTACCTGGTCCCTTATTTTTTATTGGTCTTTCAGGTATTTGAAAGCAAACTGGTTTGGCTGCTTCTTTCTGCCATGATGGGTTTAGCGATGGCTGGTATCGGTCTCTGCGTCATGCATGATGCTAACCACGGCTCTTACAGTAAGAATACTACTGTAAATAAAATACTGGGCTTCTTTAGTCTGAATCTATTAGGTGGTCATTCCATGAACTGGCAAATTCAGCACAACGTGATTCATCATACCTACACCAATGTGCATGGACATGATGAGGACATTGCGCCTCCCGGCTTTTTGCGTTTTGACCCACATGCGGAGAAAAAAGGAGTACATAAATTACAGTTTTTGTATGCTTGGTTTTTCTACGGACTGATGACCATGATGTGGAGTACTACTAAAGACTTTCGTCAGATTATCCGCTATCAGAAACGTGGGCTGTTAAAAGGTGCGAATACAACTTTTGGTAAAGAACTCGTCATCATCATTGCATCAAAGATTTTGTATTACGCTTACATGTTAGTGCCTTTCTTTTTGGTTAAAGAAATGACCTTCTTAAACTGGCTTTCTGGATTCGTATTACTGCACTATATCGCGGGATTAACCTTGGCAGCAATTTTTCAACCGGCACATGTTGTAGGAGAAACTGAATTCCCACTTCCTAATGAGGAAGGAAGCATCGAAAATCACTGGGCGGAGCATCAATTGCGCACGACTATGAATTTCGCAACCAAAGATCCTGTCTTCTGCTGGCTTGTAGGCGGCCTCAACTTTCAAGTGGAACACCATTTATTCCCAAGTATTTCCCACGTACATTATCCAAAACTTTCGAGCATCGTTGAAAAAACAGCGCTTGAATTTAATATTCCATATAACTCTCAAAAAACTTTTGTGGGTGCCATCTGGAGTCACGAAGTAATGCTTTGGAAATTAGGAAGAGCGTAATTAGGCTTTAGTTTTATAAAAAGACCGTCATCCCTTGCGATGACGGTTTTTTTTTGGAAAAACATGAAGGCAAAATGCTGAGTTATTGAAATGGCAATGAATGACACTCCTTAACCAGCGGGATAAATAGCGCTCTATACACCCAGGTCAAGAATGAAAGACACGTGTAGAGAACGCAGCCTCTAGGCAGAAGGATTTCAAGCCGCACCCACACTTTTGTGCCACAAAAATCAAACAAGCTGCGCTTGCAGAGGGTCAATGAGAAGTGTACGGTGCTTAACAACGATGAAAGAACAAGTACTTTGCGACGTGTAAAAATTGTTTCCGGCACAGGACAGCGCAGCCAATGCGGCCTTTAGCGAAAACGCCTAAGTGTAATAGAAGGACGTTCTCTTGCTAAGTCGAACTCTACTTTCGAAGTGGGAGGTAACCCGTTGAGGTCATCGATGCACTTTGCTGGACCAGAGGGCATACAGCGAAGAAAAAAACTTGATAAACCTACTTTATATACTTCTGCTTCACATCGCTGAAGCCAGGAAAATTATTATAATGCCAGTTCATGATTACCGTCCCTTCCTTCA
>CALPON020000164.1 GCA_943325195.2 Sphingobacterium thalpophilum
CGCCACTTCATCAAATTTGACATCGCCTTTTAGTTTAAAGCCACTTTTTGTTTCAGTGCTTGGTACTCGGGTTGTGCCCACATCGATTATAACTACGCCTTCCTTAACCATCTCTGCGGTGAGGAATTCAGGTTTACCGAGCGCACAGATAATAATGTCAGCCTGAAGGGTATGTTTTTTTAAATCTTTGGTTCTGCTGTGGCAAAGCGTTACCGTGCAATTGCCCGGTTCTTTATTTTTACTTAATAAAATACTCATGGGTGAACCCACAATGTTACTGCGGCCAATCACCACGCAGTTTTTTCCGCTGGTCTCAATCTGATACGCTTTTAATAACTGAATGATTCCGTTTGGTGTTGCACTAACAAAGCAAGGTAGATCCAACACCATTTTGCCGACGTTTACGGGATGAAAACCATCTACATCCTTTGATGGCTGAATGGCCTCAATTATTTTTTGTTCGCTGATGTGCTTGGGTAGTGGCAGTTGCACAATAAAGCCATCGACATCGACATCAGCATTTAGCTGATGGACAATCTGGAGGACTTCCGCTTCAGTCGCACTTTCAGGCAGACGAATCAGCGAAGATTTAAATCCCACTTTTTCGCAGTTTTTCATTTTGCTGGCCACATAGGTTTCACTACCGCCATCACTACCAACGAGCACTGCAGCCAGATGCGGTTGTTTCTTACCCGCCTTCAGGAGGGCCTTCACATCAATGGCCACCTGATCAAGAATTTCACTTGCTACTTTTTTTCCGTCGATTAATTGCATCTGCATTCAGTTCTTATTGTATTGAACAAGTGGTGGTTCGCACGACTTGTCCCTGAGGATTAAAATTACTGGTATCCGGTTGGTGCGCATAAGAACTGAAGCAAATTTCTCTTCCCTCCGCCAGAGTGGAAGCACGAACCCTTGGCGACATTTCCGTGATATTGGTGGATGTACTTGTGGTTCCGGCGGCGGTAGTGGTGGTGACCGACGTCGTGGTGCAGTCACAGCTAAAGTCTCGCTTGCACGCGCACACGTTCAGCAGAATAACAACTACTACTATGGTTTTAATTTTAATCATGCATCTTAACGCACTCCTGGCATACCTTTCGGCATGCTGCGCATCAGTTTAGCCATTGCATTTTTATCATTCATCATCCGCATCATTTTGCGCGTCTCTTCAAACTGTTTCATAAGTTTATTGACCTCCTGCACACCTTGTCCACTGCCTTTGGCAATGCGCTGACGACGCGAACCGTTAAGGACTTCAGGTTTGCTTCGCTCCTCCGGGGTCATGCTCAGAATAATGGCTTCAATGCCCTTAAAAGCACTGTCATCAATATCCATGTTTTTTATGGCCTTGCCCATACCGGGAATCATACCAACGAGATCCTTAATATTTCCCATTTTCTTGATCTGATTTAATTGACCTAAAAAATCATTAAAATCAAATTTGTTGCTGGCAATTTTTTTATTGAGTTTTCGGGATTCCTCTTCATCAAATTGTTCCTGTGCACGTTCAACGAGCGTGACCACGTCACCCATTCCAAGAATCCGGTCTGCCATCCTTTCTGGATAGAAAACATCCAGGGCATCCATTTTTTCACCGGTACCAATAAATTTAATGGGCTTGTTCACCACACTGCGAATGGATAAGGCCGCACCACCACGGGTGTCACCATCCATTTTCGTCAGAATGACGCCATCAAAATCCAACTGATCGTTAAAGGCTTTGGCTGTGTTGACCGCGTCTTGTCCGGTCATACTGTCCACCACAAAAAGGATTTCATTCGGCTTCACTGCTTTCTTCAGTTCGGCAATCTCCTTCATCATCACCTCGTCAATAGCGAGGCGACCCGCGGTATCAATCAGGACAACACTGTTCCCATTTTCTTTCGCCTGCCGAATAGCCGCTTCTGCAATCTTAACCGGATTTTTTTCATCACGGTTACTGAATACTTGTACCCCAATTTGTTCACCTAAAACATGCAATTGATCGATGGCAGCGGGACGGTAGACGTCAGCCGCAACCATTAAAGGATTTTTACCCTTTTTTGTCTTGAGATAGTTGGCAAGTTTTCCGGTGAAGGTTGTTTTACCAGAACCTTGCAGACCGCTCATTAAAATAACGGTCGGCGTACCGGCCAGATAAATATCTTCTTTCGTACCGCCCATCAATTGGGCTAATTCATCGTGCGTAATCTTCACGAGTAATTGTCCCGGCGAAACCGATGTCAATACATTTTGTCCAAGCGCCTTTTCCTTTACAGTATCGGTAAAGGACTTAGCAACTTTATAATTTACGTCAGCGTCTAACAGCGCTTTACGGACTTCTTTTAAAGTTTCCGCAACATTTATTTCAGTGATTTTACCCTGACCTTTCAGGTTTTTTAGGGCGCGGTCAAGTTTATCCTGTAAATTCTCAAACATTTAGTATCACGATTGGTGAGCTGCTAAGGTACAAAAAAGGAGGCATTTTCTCGCAACTTTGATCTTAAGAAGTGTTTTTCCTGGCTTTCGTTTGTCCCGCAACAGAAGATAAAAGCGGCAGAGAAAGGGTTCAAACCGCTTTTTTAAACGCTGATTTCGACGTATGTTTGAAGGAGTTATGGATCACGCAGTTTATATGAAACGAGCTTTAGAAATAGCTCAAAATGGCTGGCCAGCGGCTCTCCCAAATCCACTGGTAGGCTGTGTGATCGTAAAGGATGGGCAGATTGTAGCGGAAGCTGCACACTTGGTCTATGGCGGCCCGCACGCGGAGGTCAATGCTATAGCCGCGCTTCCATCGGATGTCGATCCCCGGCAATGCACAGTTTATGTGACACTGGAGCCCTGTTCGCATTTCGGAAAAACACCCCCCTGTGCGGATTTGTTGATTAGCAGGGAATTTCAACGCGTAATAGTGGCAGTGAAAGATCCCAATCCCCTTGTGAGCGGAAAAGGAATCGCCCTTCTAGAGCAAGCCGGGATCCAGGTAGTAAGTGGGATTGCGGAGGAAGAGGCGAGGCAACTTAATCGTCGGTTTTTTACTTTTCACGAACAGCAGCGTCCCTATATCGTTTTAAAGTGGGCACAAAGTCAAGATGGTTTTGTCAGTCGTTTTCCCGTTCCCGCCAATCGTAGCCAAAATATGATCAGCCGGGAAGCAGCACAGGTATTGAGTCATGAGTTAAGAGCGCAATCCCAGGCCATTCTGGTTGGGAAAAACACCGTGCTGGCGGATAATCCTTCCCTGACACTGCGCTTGGCCAAAGGAAGACAAGCCTTGCGTGTGGTACTGGACCGTCATTTGGAAATCCCTAAGCAGATGTCCGTTTTTTCGGAGGAAGCACCTGTTCTGATTGTGAATGAGGAAAAGTCGGTCCAAGAAGGGCACTTGACCTACTTAAAAATCAAAAGTGGCGCGAGTTTTTTGAAAGACTTGCTAGGCGAATTGCATAAGCGGGGGATACAGAATTTATTGGTGGAGGGGGGGACACGGATTTTACAAGTTTTTTTAGATGAAGGGCTATGGGATGAGGTAGTTGTGGTGGAAAATCCCGATCTTCGCCTCGGATCAGGTATTTCAGCGCCTATATTTGCGATGAAGAACAGTTTTAGGCTGGTGGGAGAGGATAAAGTTTTTTACCATTACAAAAACGAGACCTTGCCAGCTAATGGGGCCTTGTCACGGGAAATTTTCTAAAAAAGACGGGTGAAAATCGGCTTATTTTGCTTTTTTTCGGATAATAGCCTGATTTTTTGCTTGGTTTAGAATAATTGCCTATATTTGCATCCCTTTTTAAAGGTTTATTTAGATAAAGATTTATAACATGTCACGTATTTGTCAATTAACAGGAAAGAAAGCGATGGGGGGGAACAAGGTTTCTTTTTCCAACCATAAAACTCGTCGCCAGTTTAAAGTGAACCTGAAACGCAAGCGTTTCTTTGTTCCTGAAACGAATGAGTGGGTCACTTTACGTGTCTCTACCTCAGCTATTAAGAACATTAACAAGAAAGGCATTTTTGCCTGTCTGAAAGAAGCTAAGGACAGCGGTATTTTAGCTTAATTATAAAAAGAAGAGCGTCATGGCAAAAAAAGGAAATAGAATTCAGGTTATTTTAGAATGCACTGAGCATAAAGAAAGTGGTAAGCCTGGAACTTCCCGTTACATCACCACTAAGAACAAAAAAAACACTTCTGAGCGTATTGAATTGAAAAAATACAATGCAGTTCTGAAGCGTATGACTGTTCACAAAGAGATTAAGTAATAAGTTAAACGTTGGTTTTTCATCGCAAGCTGAAGTAAACGAATAACAAAAAATAAAAGAAAATGGCAAAGAAAGTAGTCGCTACATTAAAGTCCGGAAAAGGAAAAGATTTTACCAAAGTCATTAAAATGGTTAGATCAGAAAAAACCGGTGCTTACAATTTCAAAGAAGAAATCGTTCACAACGATCACGTCTCAGATTTCCTGAAATCTAAGTAATCTTTATCTTGAACCTTTAACAAAAATTCTTTCCGGAGCATACGGAAAGAATTTTTTGTTTTAGATAATTGGCAGAAACAATTCACAAGCCCCCCGTCACTGACAGAATATGAGTTTCTTTTCAAAGTTATTTACCAAGGAAAATAAGGAAAGTCTCGATCAGGGGCTCGCCAAAACCAAGGAGAGTTTTTTTGGAAAACTCACCAAGGCCATCGCTGGTAAAAGTACCGTTGATGCCGATGTTCTGGATAATTTGGAAGAAATTCTAATCACCGGGGATGTGGGTGTGAGCACCACTGTCAAAATCATTAAAAATATCGAAGAGCGGGTTAAGCGCGATAAATACGTTTCCACTTCTGAACTCAATACCCTTCTAAAAGAAGAAGTCGCCCAGCTTCTTCAAAAAGCAGAAACAAAAGATCCCAAATCAAACGGCACGCCTTATGTCATTATGGTGGTTGGGGTGAATGGCGTGGGCAAGACCACAACAATTGGTAAACTAGCACATCATTTTAAAACGGCGGGCCATTCAGTTGTTCTCGGCGCTGCAGATACGTTTAGAGCGGCCGCAGTGGAACAACTCATTATCTGGAGCGAACGTGTCGGCGTGCCGATCGTGCAGCAGGGAATGAACGCTGATCCAGCTTCCGTGGCCTTTGATACTCTTAGCAGCGCAAAAGCAAAAAATGCGGATATTGTTATTATTGATACAGCCGGTCGCCTTCACAATAAAATCAACTTAATGAATGAACTTTCTAAAATCAAAAATGTGATGAAGAAAGTCATCCCCGACGCACCCCACGAGGTGTTACTCGTCCTTGATGGCAGCACGGGACAAAATGCAGTAGAACAATGCCGTCAATTTACAGCAGCCACTTCTGTCAATGCACTCGCCGTCACTAAACTTGATGGGACCGCCAAAGGGGGCGTTGTTATTGGCATCTCCGATGAATTCCAAATCCCCGTAAAATACATTGGCGTAGGAGAGAAGATGACCGACCTACAGGTGTTTAATCCTGCTGAGTTTGTAGATAGTTTGTTTTCCAATAAGTAAGCGTCAGTCTTTTAATTTAGCGCTCTGGGAATTA
>CALPON020000165.1 GCA_943325195.2 Sphingobacterium thalpophilum
TAAATTCGGTACCGACGGTTGGAGAGCAATTATTGCTCAAGATTTTACTGTAGAAAATGTAGCACGTGTTTCTGAAGCAACCGCTAAATGGCTGGTCGCTCGGAGCAAGTCGCCTTCTATTGTTCTCGGACACGATTGCCGATTTGCAGGTGAGCTTTTTGCCGAAACTGCCGCTGCTGTTTTTCTAGCACATGGCATCAAGGTGTATTTAGCGAAAGGTTATGTGAGTACACCCATGATTTCCTTGGGAACGGTGCAGCTGAAAGCGGACCTAGGTATTATTATCACAGCATCGCATAATCCGCCTTCCTACAATGGTTATAAAATAAAGGGTAGTTATGGCGGACCTTTGACGCCAGAGTTGGTGCAGGAGATTGAGGACATGATTCCCGAACAAGCGCAAACAGCCTGGACTGGCATTCAATTGGAAGATTGTCGCAAAAACGGCAGTTTACAAGCGGCCGCTCTGGAGGACATGTATGTTAAGCATGTGGAAGATAATTTTGACCTCGAAGCGATTAAAAATTCGGGCCTTAACTTGGCGTATGATGCCATGTATGGTGCAGGGCAAGGCGTTATGAAACGCTTGTTTCCGGCTATTCATAAATTACATTGTGAGAACAATCCTGGTTTTGAGGGACAGGCTCCAGAACCGATTCACAAGAATTTACTGCCCTTTAGTAACTTTATTAAGGAGAATGGCACTATTTCCTGCGGACTAGCGACAGACGGCGATGCAGATCGTATTGGTCTGTACGACGATAAAGGAAACTTTGTGGATTCACATCACATTATTTTATTACTCATTCATTACCTGGTCCATTATAAAAAAATGTCAGGCAAGGTAGCGGTGGCATTCAGTACCACTGTGAAGATTAAAAACATGTGCGAACATTACGGTCTGCCATTAGACGTGGTGAAGATCGGCTTCAAATACATCTGTAACATCATGGTGAATGAAGATGTCTTGGTTGGTGGAGAAGAAAGTGGCGGCATTGCGATCAAGGGCCATATTCCTGAACGAGACGGTATTTGGATGGGCATTACTATTTGGGAATTCATGGCCAAGACCGGAAAGAGTCTGAATGAATTAATTGAAGAAGTGTATGCCATCACTGGCACGTTTTGTTTTGAAAGAAATGATCTGCACATCGATGAGACCATCAAACAAAAAGTACTGAGCAATTGTAAAGCCGGCGCGTATAAAAACTTTGGTAAGTATGCTGTGAAGCGGGTGGATGATCTGGATGGCTTCAAATTCTTTTTTGATGAGGACACCTGGATGATGATTCGTGCAAGCGGCACAGAGCCGGTCCTGCGGGTTTATGCGGAAGCGGCCACACGTGAAATTGCAGAGGGAATATTGGCGGAGACGAAGAAGGTGCTGCTTAATTAACTATAAGCGAACAATCCTGCGACGATTGTAGTTTCTCGAATTTTGCAGATGGTGCTGAGAAGCCTTGTTACCCAATGCTTTGGCCGCGTCAGATTTGGTTGAATCACCTGTATTGTAATTGCCTTTTCATTCTTAATTTCAGTGAGCAATAGGATGTACTGCAAGTTTTTGTAGTGCTAAGGTGCAGATAGCCTTGTAAGGGTGGCTGCGTCTTTTATTTTTCAGTCAACATTTTTGACTTCCAGTAATTTCTTTTCATAAAAGTTGAGCGCAAATAAACTTCCGTACTCGGTTTTATTTTTATAGACACAACCGCCATCGAGGTTGATAGGACTTTCAAGTGGTTGAGAAAGTATATGCGCGCGTCTCATGGGCGTATGGCCATGTATCAATAGCTTGGCTTTTAAGTAATCTTTGTCCACTGTAAAGTTCCTAATCCAAAGCATGGCATCTTTGTCTGCGAGCGGATTTTCTAGTGTAAAATTAAGTCCAGCATGCACTAGAATAAAGTCCTTGGTTTCTATAAAAAACTTTGTGCGTCTGAGAAAATTTAAATACTGTGGTTTTAGCTTTTTAATGCCGTCTATTTGGAAGCTTGCTAAGGTGTTCTCCCCGCCATTAGTCGTCCAGTGTAAAAAGGCGTGTTCGTCATTCGCAGAGTTGAGCAGCATCTGCTCATGGTTGCCCCTGAGTGTATGGATTGCGTGGCCTTTTTGTCGCAGTTCTAAAATAAAATCAATGACGCCCTTTGTGTCGGGACCTCTGTCAATATAATCGCCAAGGCAATAGATCTTGTCGCTTTTTTTGAGGTCGATTTCTTCAAACACTAGTTTCTTGAAGGTTTTGCAGCAACCATGAATATCCCCGATGATAAAAACCCTGGCCATTAAAACAATTTACCTTTATCGTTCGTAAATTCATATTCCGTTTTCGCTAGTCGGATAGTATTTCTGCCAATCAAAGGGACTTTATTCAAAACTTTAGTACCATTCACATAAGTTCCAGTGCTGTTAAGGTCATACAACCAGATATCATCTTTGAAATTGATGATGACGCAATGTCTGCGACTAATGGCTGTTCCATCTGCGATTCTTACGTCATTGACATCAAAGCTTGCTCTACCAAATTTAATGATGGCTTTTTGGGTTTCAGCTTCCTTAAAGGCTTCTGTGTTGCCGGCTGTGCAATGGAGTGTCGATGGACTGTACTTATTAAAGCGATAGTCCATAAATAACAGTTTCGATTTTAGGGTGGGATCTTTTTTATAATTATGACTTAACTTGCTTTCGAGAATTACTCCATAATTGTAATTCAAAAAATGGTTTTCTGATTTATCAGCTTTTAAAACTGTGTTTGGGAAAACAGTTTTCCCGATGTGATGCATGGCCGAGCAGACATAGTAATTGTTGGCAAAACATTTATTTGTAGGTTCTACATCCAACAGTATTCTTGCCAAATCCATTGCTGGCTCATAACGATTTGTTTCGTAATAACATTGAAGCAATAAATTGTAGGCTTCATAATCGGAGGGATTCCGATGCAAATGATCAGAGAGCAAGGAGAGGGCGGTTGGATAATTTTTAAGTTCTAAGTTGATCCAGCCTAATTCCTTTTGAACATCCAGACGGGGATTCCATTTTAAAGCTTTTTCATAATAGGTTTTAGATACGTCAATCTGTTGGGCCAGAAGATGATATTTTGCTTTTTTCAGCAATATATTGACATTCGGCTTTAATGTTTTTTCAGCATAGTCAAGGATGGCATAGGCACTGAGCCATTTTTTCTTTTGCAAAAGGGCGTCTGCCTTTTCCGCTAAATCACCTGCTTGAATTACTTCTTTGTCAAAGAGAAGGGGTACGGCTTGTGCTTGGATGGCTTCATTAAAGTCTTTCATACTCTGAAAGCGTTGCTCAGGAATTTTGGCGATTGCTTTCAAGATAATTTCCTGCTGCCAATTGGGTAAGCCGGTGATGCCAAACTCTTTTAAGTCATGGAGTTCTATAATTTCCTCCGCCGATTTGCCAATAAACGGATTCTGCTTTGTAAGCAGTTCAAGCAGGGTAACACCTAAGGCATAAATATCGACCCGTGCGTCTTTAACTGATCCCTTGTCCCATTTTAAGGCTTCTGGGCTCATATAGGGCCTTGTGCCTGCGCCTGTGTTGGCGACACCAAAGTCGGTTATTTTTATTGTTCTATTTTCGGTAAAAAGGATATTGTCTGGTTTAATATCGTGGTGAATGATTTCTTTTTCATGCACTAATTGCAGTGTTTCGGTAAGTTCACGCATCCACTTCCAAACAAAGGTAGAGGTGATTTTTTCTTTGCCCATCAAATCACGTAAACTGCCTAAGGGGCAGTATTCCATCACGATGTACAATAAGTCCTGCTGCACAAAGTGATGTTTGTATAAAACGATGTGAGGATGATTAAACCGAGATACCATTTGCATCTCGTAAATGATGGCATGTTGCTTGGTCTTATCCGTGTTTTTTAATTGTTTAATGGCGACTAAATTCTCTGACCGTTCTTCTTTGGCTAAAAACACCTTGCCGAAACCGCCACTGCCAAGGAGTTTTACATAGCGGTATTTATTATCAAACAATTCAGGCATCTTCTTTTTATGACAGTTAATACGTATTGTTTTCCTCTTTGCTGAGCCAAGTAGTCGACCTGCAGCGCTAGTTCCGCATTAGGTTTGATCTTCAAATTCCTACGAACTTTATGATTTAAAAAATACTTGGGCATTAGGATTTAATTAAAGGTAATGATTATTTATTTTTACCAGAGTGTAGCCCTTGAAAATGTATTTTTCAGAGGTCTTTTAAAAGGAAGGGAACACGGGTGACTTTTTTCAGGAAGAAGAAAGTGTTCTGAGTCGCCACAGGGGAAATTTTGATGGGCTGGTATTGCGCGGTTTGGTTTGACTATTTCATGTTAAATAGCTGAAACGCTGCACTTTTTACTTGGTCTTTGGGTGGTAGCCATAAGGTAGCCCTCAACTGTACACTTTTCGTTTTTCTTGCCAGTGATGTTCTAACTTTACATTAAATTCTTTTGTAAGTTCCACTTCCGCTACGCTCCAGATGAATGGCAGAGAAGTGTCGGCATCGCTGCGGCCATTTACCTGCATTATAAAACAGAAATCACGTCCAAGATGTTGTTGGAAATAAATATAGAGTATGCTCTCCGGCGCCTGTGTCGAATTTAGTACCGCACTGTAAATACCCGGCGAATTGGGGTAGGCCAACAGATCAAAACCAAATAGTTGTGACATTTCCCTTAATTCTTTTTCTGTAAAGACGCTTACGTTCGTCAGCTGAAAGAATTTATAGAGATGCGGTTCTTCAGTAAAATACATCGAAAGCTTTTCATCTATATCTAGATCAATGAAGAAGGAGCGCTCGTTAAAGTCTACGCCCAGATAGTCAATTTGACAAGGCAGTGCTATACTTTTGGCATTCGGCAGGCAAGGTAATAGGGCTTTAAATTGATGGATGAGTTTCATGAGTTTCAATTACAATTTCTTTATTTCTAAAAGTTTGATATCTAAGCCTTCTTTGAGAAGTATAAAGTTGACGTTACTTTTAATTTGAACCGCACCTCCTGGTAAACTGAACCATTTCATTGCCTCTCCGAATGTAAAAATTAAATTCGATCTACATGGATCAAGAAGTTTGAATTTTATGTAGTGTGTATATTTTGTTCCTGGGTGCAGAGCGCGCGACTCAAAACTATAAGACTGACCGTCAGATTTCATGGGACTCGCGAATGAACCCTTTAAGACTTCTGAATCCTGATATCGATCAAAAATCATGTCCTTTAAATCTGTGCATATGGCAGTTTTAATTAGATTGAGAAAGCCAGCCATTGGAGGATACTGACCATTCATATCGTTTGATGTCATGTATTTCTCTAGTTCATCAAAGCGCTTATTTGAAAAAAGATACCAACTTTTTTCAGCAGCGTTCTGATCGGGCCAATTGTTCACCGAGTTCAAGAAATCCACCTTTTTTATTCCATTCAGTTCTGTTAGTGCGCTGGCCCAGTGCCAAAGCAATTCCGGTTTAGCAGTGATTTCTTCCCGAA
>CALPON020000166.1 GCA_943325195.2 Sphingobacterium thalpophilum
CCTGCTGCCAAAGTAACAGATGAAATCGCAAAAATACGTCTTGTGGAAAAAGGCAAAGATGTCCTCTCCCCCAGCTATCACAGAGCTTTTCATACGCCACTGGGACTACTAGAATTTATAGAGAAACTGCGCGACCTCAGCGCTGGTAAACCGATAGGATTTAAATTATGTATTGGCCAAAAATCTCAATTCATTGCCATCTGTAAAGCGATGGTGGAGACGGGTATTATGCCCGATTTTATCACGGTGGATGGTGGTGAAGGTGGAACTGGCGCGGCACCATTAGAGTTCAGTAATTCAGTGGGAATGCCTCTACGCGAAGGTCTGACTTTTGTTTACGATGCCCTGCATGGATTTGGATTAAAAAAACACATTCGTATTATTGCTTCTGGAAAGGTACATACGGGTTTTGATTTAGTAAAAAACATTGCGCTTGGTGCTGATCTCTGTAACGGGGCGCGGGCCATGTTATTGGCCGTTGGTTGTATTCAGGCACTGGAGTGCAATACAAATAAATGTCCAACAGGTGTGGCCACCCAGGATCCAAAGCTTTATTCAGGTTTGGATGTTACCGATAAAAAAGGCCGCGTCGCCAACTTCCATCATGAAACAGTGAAGGCGGCAGTTGAATTGATGTCGGCTGCGGGAATCAGCAAGACGTCCCAACTTCACCGCTCACTCATTTACCGTCGTATCTCGCCTTATCAGATTATGACCTACGCAGAAATGTATCCCTACCTTCTAAAAGGCGCCCTGCTGGAAGCACCCTATCCAAGCGGCTGGGAGTTGGATGTCATGCACAGTCAGGCGGAAAGTTTTGCAGCGTCCGTCAGATAAGTATGTCATGGTTTTACTCTGTCTCAAATTCAGCGCGGATTTCTTGTTTTGACAGAACACTAAAATTGCGGCAGATACGAAAGCATGGACAGAGATAAGGGGAAGCCTCTTTTATCCTAAGTAAATATCTTTCGTGGTAAAAAAAAGCGTTGTACCGCCATCAACGAGGTGTTTTTTTTGTAGTTTTGGCTATCAAGGTTATGAAAACACACGCTCATCTCTTATTACTCCTGTCATTTTTCGCGGGATCGCTTTTAGCACAAAAGGAAACAATCTGGTCCGCCATCTCTGAAAACCGAATTGAACTGACCGGACGTCGCGAGATAGTTCCCCTGCACTACAGAACCTTTCAGGCCAATCTTTCGGGATTAAATCAGCTCCTTGGTACTGTGCCTTCGGAAAAAGAAAATATGTTGCAAGAACAACGTAGCGTCGTTTTTTTACCGACACCGAGCGGACACATCCAACGTTTTTATATCGTAGAAAGTCCGGTGATGGCGCCAGAATTAAGTGCAGCATTTCCTGAAATTAAAACATTCAGCCTGCGTGGCATCGATGATGTCTATGCCAGTGGTAAGGCTGACATGACGGAGTTTGGTTTCCATGCAATGGTCTTTAGTCCCTCTGGCGATTTTTTTATCGATCCTTATTGTTTGAACAATACAAAAGATTATATCAGTTATTATACCTCTGATTTTATTAAAGATCCCGCAGAGGTCCTTCCCGAATCGGGACCCATCGTATCGGATATACTGCCGCAGGGTGATCGGCGTAAATTACGACCGGTATCTGAGCAAGGAGGCAGCCTTCAGCGTCCCCCAGCACCTTGCGCGGGCGCTCAGCTGCGGACCTATCGTCTGGCCGTTGCCTGTACCGGTGAGTATGCAGTAGCCGCAACTGGAATGGCGGCCCCGACTTTATCACAGACGCTGGCCCGTGTTGTGACCAGTGTGAATCGGGTAGTTGGCGTTTATGAAAAAGAAGTGGCAGTGCGTCTTGTCTTAGTTCCAAGTACCACTTTGGTTTTATATACGAATGGCGCGACGGATTCCTTTACGGGGACAGCAAACACCAATGCCAACTTACTAATCAACCAAAGTCAAAGTGTGATTACGGCCAGTATCGGGAGCGCCAATTATGATATCGGGCACACCTTTAGCACAGGTGGTGGAGGGCTTGCCAATCTAGGCTGCGTTTGCGTTAGCTCTCAAAAAGCGCGCGGTATTACAGGCAGCGCAAATCCTGTTGGTGATCCTTACGATATTGATTATGTGGCGCATGAAATGGGACATCAGTTCAGCGGCAATCACACCTTTAATGCCATCACTGGAAGTTGCAGTGGCAACAGAAATGCCTCTACCTCCGTAGAGCCGGGAAGTGGCGTTACTATTATGGCCTATGCAGGTATTTGCGGAGCAAATAATGTAGCAGGCAACAGTATTCCTTATTTTCACGCGACGAGTTATGATGAGATTTATAATTTTGTAACAGGCAGTGGTAACAGCTGTGCGGTCACTAGTTCTACCGGAAACAATCCGCCGGTTGTCACAGCCAATGCATTTTATGCGGTGCCTAAATCTACGCCTTTTGTCCTGAGTGGCTCTGCAATTGATCCCAATAACGACGCCCTTACCTACAGTTGGGAGGAAACAGATCCTGGTCCAGGAAGCGGCGGTAATTGGAACTCGGGCACTAAACCTTTTTTCA
The DNA here is from genome assembly GCA_943325195.2 of Sphingobacterium thalpophilum. Lineage (GTDB taxonomy): Bacteria > Bacteroidota > Bacteroidia > B-17B0 > Aurantibacillaceae > Aurantibacillus. Next base: position 2,545 of record CALPON020000166.1, read on the forward strand.
GATCGTATGCGCCGGTGGTGAGTTCCGTTCGTTATTTTCCCAAAATCAGTGTTGTCAATACCAACAATTATACCGGCACAATTGGAGAATATTTGCCGGCCAGCGCGCAGAATTTAAATTTCAGATTAACAGCCCGTGATAATAAAATGGGCGGAGGCGGTGTCTGTTATGCATCTACCGCTGTTCAGGTAGATACGGCAGGACCTTTTAAAGTGACCTATCCGAGTGCCGCTAATATAGGCTGGTTGGTAAATTCGCAGCAAGTGATTACCTGGGACCCTGCATTTACCGACCAGGCGCCAGTGCTTTGCGACAGCGTTAGAATTCTCATCTCCTACAATAGCGGCAGTACTTATTCTACCCTTGTAAACAGCGCGCCAAACTTTGGCTTTTATGGAATCACGGCACCGAATTTAAGTGTGACCATCAGCACCTGCAAGATCCGCATTGAAGCCATTGGCAATGTGTTTTATGATATGAGTGATAATAATTTTCAAATATCTCTCGATCCGTATGTGGGAATTCAAGAAGTATCACGCAACAATCCAATCTCCCTCAGTATTTCACCAAATCCCTCCACCGGTCTTTATCACCTTTCTGCCGGGGGATTAAACCCCTCCGCTTCCAGCCAGCTCAGTGTGTGTGATGTAACGGGACGAGTGGTGATGACAAAAACCTTTGCCCCATCTTTTTTATTAAACGAAAGTATTGACCTGACGGAATATACTAAAGGCATTTATTTCCTTCGCCTCAGCAATGCTGATTTGCAAAGTGTATACCGCTTGGTGCGGGCAGATTAAAGCGTGCCGCTTATTCCTTTTGTATAATTATACTGGCAAAGTTTTGTAAAAGAGGAAGACTAATGATTGCCAAGAGTCGTTATCTACCAGTCAGTAAAAAGCGTGAAGCGTGTGGAAGTCTGAAGAGCTTGCCCTCAGCGGCTAGTGGGCAGATTTTTCATCAAGAAAAAGTAAAACGAGCTGGGGCTTGAGTACATTATGCCCCGCGCGATAGGCTTTTGAAATCGGTACGAAATTTTAATCGTTCTAATGCCGTCTGTCCACTCCCCACATCATTTTATTGCGCAAGGTGGTAAAGAAATTCTGTCCTTCGAGATTGATCAGATTCATCCGGAAGTTCGCTTTTTTAATTCTGATCTCAGTCCCAATAGATAACTTGGCACTGCGCGAATCCAGCACCACATGAAAATCATCGCACCTACCGTTTACTGTAAATTTCAGTTCTTTATTATTAGAAAGGACAATGGGACGAACAGCAAGATTATGCGGCGCAATGGGTGTCAGAATAAAATTATCGGAATCCGGCATCATGATTGGTCCCCCGCAACTCAGGGAATAAGCAGTTGAACCAGTTGCCGTACTCACAATTAAGCCATCGGCGAAATAAGAATTCAGAAATTGTCCGTCGACATGCGCATCAATGTGAATCATGGTGCTGCTATCGTTTTTATGAATCGTAAATTCATTCAAGGCGTAATTCACCCCATTAAAACTATCAGGGAACCCTTCAATTTCGATCAGCTCGCGCTTATCGAGTGTAAATTTTTCAAGCAACAGTAAACTAAGGGCATTGCGGAGATCATCTTTGTTCACTGAGGATAGAAATCCGAGTCTGCCAGTGTTGACACCTAAAACAGGGATGCCCGATTTCCGCACAAAGGTCACCGTTTCCAGCATGGTGCCATCGCCGCCGAGACAGATGAGATAAAAAGCTTTTGCAATTAATTCCTCCGAAGTCGCATACGTTGCGCATTCTACCTGAAACCCAAAATGTTCTTTGAGGTACTGGTAATAGGGTGCATAGATAATCATGTCGACACCCTCCTGACTGAGGTACGCGTGCATTTCTTCCAGATACCGGGTCGGATTGTCTTTTGTGGACCGGGCGTAGATGGCGATGGTCATACTAACAAAGATAAAAGTTTTTAAGGCAGGACACTGATTAATTTTTCTGCCTTTTGTATTATTCTTCCAATTGGTTTTGCAAATTCAGAAAGACCAGCTTGACGCATTTCTGCTTCAATGCGCTCTGCAGCCTCCGGTGATGCGGTGAATAGTAAGCCACCATTCGTTTGTGGATCTGGCAAAATCATAAAGGCCTTCGTGGCATCAACTTCAGGATGTACAAACAGATCCTTATTGTACGCATTCCAGTTACGAAACGTGGCATCCGGCATCACATTTTGTTTCAGATAGTCATCCAGTCCGCTCAACAAGGGAAGGGAAGAAAAATAGAGCTCTGCGCTCAAGCCACTGCCTTTGCAGATTTCAGAGAGATGACCTAGTATGCCAAATCCAGTAACGTCGGTAATGGCCGTCACTTCAGAAATACCCCCCAAAACACTTCCAAATGAATTTAAAGTCACGAGTTGTTTCACCAACTGTTCGCGGTCTTCTACTCTCAATAGCTTCCGTTTACCCGCAGTACTCAATATACCAGTGCCGAGCGCTTTAGTGAGATAAATCAAATCACCGTTTTGCGCAGTAGCATTGCGTTTCACCCGTTCAAGAGGAACCAGGCCATTGACTGATAATCCAAAAAGTGGTTCAGTCGTATCAATACTGTGGCCGCCTGCCAATGGAATTCCAGCTTCCGCACAAATACTCCGAGCACCTTCCATCACTCTAGCCGCCAGTGCCGCTGGCAATTTATCAACCGGCCATCCCAGCAAGGCGAGTGCCAACAGAGGTTTCCCCCCCATGGCATAGACATCGCTAATGGCATTGGCTGCCGCCACCCGTCCGAAATCGAACGCATCATCCACAATGGGCATAAAAAAATCGGCAGTCGCAATAAGTGCAGTACCATTACCAAGATCCACGACAGCGGCATCATCATTGGTAGTGTGCCCGACGAGCAGATTTTCA
>CALPON020000167.1 GCA_943325195.2 Sphingobacterium thalpophilum
CTGTTCTTCTGAAAGTGTGCGACAGAATTTACTGAGCTGCATGACCAGGTAATTGGGTTGATGGTCCCAGCTCTTCATCTTGGCCTGCTCAAAGCTAGCACTCTCCAACAGGTCTGCGGGATCAGTATTGCCTCGTAAATGCTCTTTCAAAATGAATGGAAAATTTGAGATGAGTACATAAGCATCTTTGCGTTTCTGTTCCCTGTTTTCCGGGATGAGCACGGCCATCTTCATCGCCAGTGTCCGACTGTCATTTACTAAAGCGCCCCAGAGTTTTCTTCCTTCCCACCAGCGGTCGTAGGCGGTGTTGATGCGAAAAACCAACACCATTGAAATGACAAAGCCTGCAATCTGATGAAAGATGGTCAGTGTGGGATGGTAATTGGCCCAGTAGTGTTTCGTGATATAGCAGGTCAGCGCGGTAAACAGGCCGAGTATAAACATGGTTGGAAACAAAATCCGCATGGTGTCGGATTTGTGAAACTGAACAATCAGTTTAAACCAGTCTTTCGGATTATAAGTAATCACAGATGTATCCTTTTATTAAAATGCCAGAATAACTTCGCGAATAATCCGCACGCAATCCATTAGCTGTTCTTTGGTAATGACTAGTGGGGGCGCAAATCTTATTATATCGCCGTGTGTGGGTTTCGCTAATAAGCCTTTCTCAGCGAATTGCAAGCAAACGTCCCAAGCCGTCTTGCCTTCTTTTTCTTTGATGACGATGGCATTGAATAGACCTCTTCCGCGCACGGTCGTTATTAAATCACATTCTTGCTGCAGCCTTCGCATTTCTGTGCGAAATAATTCACCCAGGATCTCTGAATTTTCAGCAAGGTTTTCATCTTTTAAAATAGCGAGGGCAGTCATTGCCACTGCGCAGCCAAGAGGATTGCCGCCATAGGTGCTACCATGTTCACCAGGCCCTATTGTCAGCATGATCTCATCATCTGCCAGTACTGCACTTACCGGCATGTAACCGCCACTTAAGGCTTTACCGAGAATAAGAATATCGGGACGAACACCTTCATGATCGCAGGCCAGCATTTTGCCGGTGCGACATAAACCGGTTTGAATTTCATCGGCAATAAAAAGCACCTTGTATTTTGTACAGAGTGCCCGTACACCGCTTAAATACCCTTCATCCGGCACCACCACGCCTGCTTCTCCCTGAATGGGTTCCACCATAAAGGCTGCCACGTTGTGATCCTGCAATGCTTTTTCTAAGGCCGGAAGGTCATTGTAATCCACCAAATCAAATCCCGGCATAAATGGACCGAAGTTTTTATAACTACTAGGATCGGTGCTCGAGGATATTGCGGACATGGTGCGTCCCCAGAAATTCCCTTTCGCAAAGATCACACGGGCTTTATTTTCTTCCACACCTTTTACTTTATAGGCCCAGCGACGGGCCAGTTTCACAGCCGTCTCCCCACCCTCCACGCCGGTGTTCATCGGCAGGACTTTATCGTAACCAAAGTACTTCGTAATATAAGCTTCGTATTCTCCCAGCACGGAATTATAAAACGCACGACTGGTGAGACTGATTTTCTGTGCCTGCTCTGTTAACGCTTTGATGATGCGGGGATGACAGTGTCCCTGATTCACCGCGCTGTATGCGGCCAGGAAATCATAATATCTTTTCCCTTCCACATCCCACACAAAAACACCTTCGCCTCTTTCAAGCACAACGGGGATGGGATGGTAATTATGTGCGCCATGTTTTTCTTCCAGTTCCATTAACCGGGCGCTCTTTGTGCGTGTCTCTGTCATTGTTTTCGTTCTTCCTGCAAATATACAACATCTCCGCCGGCCTTGATGAATGCGCATTCGCGCTTAGGCCTTAATACGGTGGCTCATAATAGGTGTCGAGCAAATAGAACAGGGCGCCAATGGCAGCGGCTCCGAGTTCCAGTTCACGTTTATTAATTTTATCAAAGGTGTCTTGCGCCGTGTGGTGGATGTCAAAGTAGCGCTGGGTATCCGGTTCGTAGCCCATGCAGGGAACACCTGTTTTTTGCAGTGCGCTGAGGTCCGCACCGCCACCACCTGGTAAAATACTTTCAATCAAATAGGGCGCCAGCAGGGGTTTCAGTTTTAGTACTTGTCGGTAAAGACCGGCTGCTGTGTCCACATTAAATCCGCGGGGACTGTAACCGCCTGCATCTGTTTCTAGTGCGGCCAGATGCTTTTCTTTTTTCTCGAGGGCATAAGCGGCATAGGCTTTTCCACCGGCCAGACCATTCTCTTCATTCATAAACGCCACGGCACGAATCGAATGTTTTGGTTTAATAGCCAGTGTTTTGTAAAGACGCATCAGCTCCAGGGTTTGCACCACACCGGCTCCGTCATCGTGGGCTCCTTCGCCATTGTCCCAGCTATCTAGGTGCCCACCCGCTGATAAAAATTCATTCGGTTTTTCTGTCCCGGTGATTTGTCCGACCACATTATACGATAACACATCAGGTAAGGACTGGCAATGCGCTTCTAAATAAACCTCGCTCTTGCCCTTGGCCAGGGCCTCGTGCAGACGATCTGCCGCTTTATAACTCAAAGCCAGTGCCGGAATTTTCTGAGGACACAGCAGGGTGTCATAATTCATATTCCCCGTATGTGGTTCATCATCGGCTACCGAACTCATGCTTCTCACCAAGGTGGCTACAGCACCATATTTCGCTGCCTGCGAAGCACCGGAGCCTCTGTATTTCACCGTTTCGCCATAGGCATTGCCGGGACGAATTTTAGTTTGATCAAAAAATACATTGTAAAAAACGATCTTACCACGAATGTTTTTTTCACCTAATTGCTGCAGGGCTTCAAAGCTGTTGACTTCAATCACCTCTGCTTGCAGCCCTTTAGCACCGGTGCCTACCGAGTTACCCAGCGCAATACAGCGAAGCGGCTGAGCTGGCTTTCCTTGCGCACGCAGCTCGCAAATTTCTTTTTTACCACGCACCCAGTGGCGCACCATGCAGGGCTGTAAAATAACCGTATCCGCTCCAGCCGCATACATGGCCTTTTTGGCCCATTCCACAGCTTGTGCAGCCTGAGGACTGCCGCTCAGACGTCCACCCACCGTTTTACACAAGGTTTGCAGATTGGCGTAACAGGTGCTTTGTTGCAGGTAATAATTGTAAATGCGGCGCACCTGGAGCGAATCTTTATTCTGAGATAATGCCGTCAAAAAAAATGCCAGTGTAAAAACAGCGGCCAGTATAAACTTTTTACTTTTCATCGGATAACTAAATGATCAACCAAGCGATAACCACAGTATTTATTAATGGCTGTTATAATTTCTTCTTTTCGGAAGGAGAGTTCATGCTTCAGCGCCGCCGACTGCAGGGTAATAAAAAGGGACTTGTCATTAAAGGCGATCTCGGAGGTGCTTTTCGCAATGACCTCGCCCACAATATCCCCCCAGCTGCTGCGGACCGTAAACTGCGAAATCTTAATATCTAATTTCTCCTGACGAAAAAGTTCCGTGATGGCATCGCCCACTTTTATGAGATTATTTCTTTTTGCCATTTTGAATTCAGACTCCCGATAAAGATAAGCAATAATAGGCAGTCTTGGCCCCCAATAGGCTTGGTTTTTCATTATTTACTGAAGTTCAAGTGCTGAGTTAGGACAAAATCAAGTCTGAATCGTTTTAAAGTAAAGCTGAGATTTAAATTCAAAGGCCGTTTGCGTCGTAGGCTACTCTGAGATGGAATGGTGTTAAAAACCATAGACCTATGAAGACAAGACAGTTACCAATTTAAGAAAGCAAGGGTTATTAATCAGCTAAATAGGCAGACTGCAACCTCATTTCAGTGCCATCGTTTTTCTTTGCTAGTTGATAATTATGAAGACTTTCAAAATAAATTTTGGTTTTTAAAAACCCTTAGAATGAGCATGCGATTTACCTTTTTAATAGCTCTTATTGTATTCATTTTATTCTCCTGTAACTCAGGAGGAAAAACGGAGTTGCCTCGAGACACAGCGGCAGACTCCCTGGAAATGGCGATGGATACAAGTGGTGGTGCTCAAGGAGTTGATACGGCCAGCGGGGCGGATTCAAAAATAGATAAAGCCATTGCGTTTATAACGATTGGCCAACTCGATATTAGTTCAAAGGACCTTGGGTTTTTTGATTCAAAACAAGCGGAGATCGAATGCGAAAAATTGGGTGATGGCTGGCGTTTGCCGAATGAAGCGGAATTAATGATGATTTATGAGCACAATGAGCAGTTGGGCACATTCAAAACGAATTATTATTTAGGATTGGGCTATGAACCCGATGCTTACAATGAAAACGGGGATGTGAAAATGTTTCTGAGATTATCCATCATCACTGGGGAAGTGCTGATGCTACAGGGTGACCAAGAGTTGTTTTCAGTTTACGGGGTAAGAGCGGTGAGAGAACATAAATAAAAAGCGGGTGCAGGTAGCATCTAAAAAATAGAACTAGTTTATCCGTTTTAGAGGGTTTTCCTGACGAAAATGATAATGTTTAAAAAGTAATAAAGATTGATTTTAAAAATAGTAAATTAAAATAACATGAAAAGAACACTACTACGATTAGCAATTTTTCTATTGTTTTTAGGAAATCAGGGGTATGCACAAAGTTTAACCTGGGCAAAAACGATGGGAAGTGTCCCAGGCGACGCCCTTAGGAGTATGGACACTGATGTTTCTGGAAATGTCTATACTACTGGGGATTTCAATGGTACGGTTGATTTTGATCCCGGGCCTGGAACCTACACATTAGCTACGAATGGCGGCTCCGATATTTTTGTCGCGAAGTATGATCCTTCTGGAAATTTCCTGTGGGCATCAAACTATGGCAACATCAGTGGAGATGCCGGTATGCAGATAACTTTTGATAAAAAAGGATTTGTATATGTAACGGGGTACTACAGTGGTATAGTAGATTTCGATTTCAGTGCAGCAACGGCTACTTTAAATTCAGCAACTAATGGGGCACAATTCATTCTCAAACTTGATCAAAATGGCAATTTTCTCTGGGTTAAAGGAATAGGTGGTGGTTTCCCGACTTCCAAAGGAAGTTTATGTATCGACCGCTTTGGTAGCTTAATTTTAGGCGGGCAAGTGTCAGGTACTGGTGATTTTGACCCAGGGGCAGGCTCTTCCACCCTCCCGGGAGGAAGTTTTGTTTGTAAATTAGATAGTCTTGGCAATTTTGTTTGGGCTAAAGGTATTTCTGATGGTTATGTGATAGATGTAGCTCTTGATTATGCTGATAACATTATTTTTACCGGCCGATATGGCACTAGTGGAGTTGATATAGATCCCGGTCCAGGAACCAATACCGTTTTTTGCGTTGGCGGTTTGGATATCTATTTAGTGAAACTTGATCAAGCGGGAAACTATATTTTCGGAAAAGTTTTTGGGAGTAGTGGTTTAGATTGGCCTGGTTGTATTA
>CALPON020000168.1 GCA_943325195.2 Sphingobacterium thalpophilum
AACTTTTATAGCTAAAATATTTGGACACTTTCTAATAATTGAAGTTAGTTAATTTTTTGATTAATTCTTATAACTAAACCCTAAGAAAATGTCCAATAATTATTACCCTAAATCGGTTAGCTTTGGTTTGACGGCAAACACTTTAGGTAGCTCATTTTTAATATTTGAAATATTGATGCAAATATGTCCATCGCTCATTTTTTGAGACAATAAATAAGCATAAGGCTCAATGACCTTATTATTAAACAAAGAAGCAAATTGCTGATGAACATCATTTAAAGTTTGCATAGATAAAAATTGTAATTCTAATATAAGGATATTATTCTTGATAAAGGTAAAAGGTTAAAAAATATAATAGTAGCGTAATACATAGATTGGTTAATCACTTATCACCAATGAAAATTGAATGAAATCGCTGAATAGCGATTTTTATCGTTTTTAAGCGTATTACTTTTATTTCGTTGTATAGCAGTATAAGTAATTTAGATAATTTAATTTGTGTAAACTTCTCCTCTCCGGCTTGCGAAACAAACCATCTTTTGCTATCGGTCGCTATTAATAATCGTGGTGTTGAATTTGCTAGCCCAATTTGTAAATTGCAAACGCTTGACATAATAATTGCTCCACATCATCTTTTGATAAATAGACTTGATTATTCAGTTCGTTTTTAAAATTATTAAGTTTATTAAAGTGTTCAGAAATAATCGTTTTAGAAAGGTTCATTTTAATTTTTAAACTATTATTAATAATGATTTTTTCAGGTATTAATTCGGATACATTCGAATTCAATTGGTTTAATGGTGTTTTAATGGCGATTTCAGCTTTTTCTGTTTTGACTAAGGGAATTTGGCTACTAATACCTAACTCCTTATCTAATCGAATTAATTCGGATAAATTCTGTAAGGCGGGTTCAATAACTAGAGTTATTGCTTCACCAATTCGTTTAACTTCATATTCATATGCTTGTGGTGCTTTCTTAAATTGTAATTGCTGCTTATACTTAATTAGATCTTTTAGTATATGACCATGATTTTGATTTTTTGTGGTTAGTTTTTTATTTTTTGTAAAGTAACGATGGGCAAAACGGACTGATTTTGCGTTTTGCTATTATGCTTTAATTACTGGAGTAAAAAGAAACAACCTATTGATTATTAGTTAAATAAAATTTAAATTTTAAAAAAAATTCATTTCAATTGGGTTGAAAAACAAATTTGACTCAATAAAAACAAAAAAAAGGCTTTTTCCCTAAAAACTGAATGCTCTTTTAGTAAAACCTAAACATCAATTTATACATGAAAATTAATATATTTGATAAACGAGATAAACATTCGACAAACAGCTTTAATTAGGCAGATAACCGAAAGTTTATAGCGAGTATAAACAAGTTAGCGGTAAGTTTAACGACCCCCAATGCAAACATAAACGAACAATAATAAATAACGACAATGGAACAAACAGAAACCAAAACGACCAAGGACTACATTAACGAAACCTTGACACAAACGAACACCGCAATCACAAAACTTTTTGACACGGTTGACACAGTTGACCGTAAATTTTACGGCAGACGAATGAAGTTTTTCATTTGGGGTTGTATTTTAGTTTTAATAGTTGCACCTATTCTTGACGAATTACTTGGAGTGCAACAAGACAGAATTACTTATTTTTCAACGCTCCTATTTCTAATTTTTGTTTTAGTAGTAGTTCTTGCATTTGTTGGTGCTTGGCGGGACGACACAGGTAATTGGACTTGGCATAGAGCAAAATCACGTTTACAGACCTACTACGAAACATCCAAAGACCAAATTCAAACAACCAAGACAAATTCGCAAGACGAAAATCTATACAAACTCGGACAATACTTATTTTTGGGCGGAGTTGCGTGGAAAGCATTTCAAAATCTTTCAGTTTTTGTACGCAAACCAATTGAAACTTTATTCAGCACACGACTAACATCATTTAGAAATTTTGAGCGTTTTACAAATCATTACTATTGGGTAGTAATACTTATAGGTGTTTCAGTAATTGCATATCTCTACAAAAAAAATCCCCAAATTGTTGAACGTATTAAAAATGAGTTACGTCAGCTTTTCGGCAAAGACAGCAGCGACACAAAATATAAACTTGAAGTAGTAAAAATATCGCAGAATACAAACGCAGATTTAGTAATCAATCCAAAAAGAACAGAACAGGTTGCAGCTACAATTTCATCAAGCAACTCTATTCTTTTTTCAGACTTTGTTACAGCAATACAAAATTGGAATCCACGACAAGCAGACTACGAATATGAATACCAAGACAGACTTTACAGGCATTTACGCAAACATTTACCAGACGCAAGTGTTGAAATGGAGTATCCAATAGGCGAAAATTATTTGGGTAGCAGAGGACGTGCAGACATAGTAGTAAATGACACGATATTAATTGAAATGAAACGTGACTCAAGTGCTGGTGCAATACAAAGAGCGAAAGGACAAATTGCGCAGTATTCAGAAATATGGAAAGACAAAGGACCAGTTATTTTATTGTTGTGCGACTATGATTTTGAAAAAGCACGACTTGCATTTACACCGACAATGAATGATTTAGCCCAACTTAAACGACCTGCATTTACGATTGTTGCAAGAGCGAAAGGAGAAAACCTACCGCTAACAGCACATTTGCAATAGGCGGGATTTCGTGCTCCGCAGACAGTTTTGTGGTAGCCGAAAGTTTTGTGCTCCGCATCAACATTTGTGGTAAAAAGCCCACCCATCGCAAATCTGCAAACCGTTAGATGCAAGCCAATGCGACATCAAGACAAAACCATGCTGATAATTTTACTTGGTAAGCACTTCAGACAGTAACCAGAGTAAACTGCAGACACCGAGACAATATGTGAAAATCATTCTAAATTTCGCATCAAATTCTTTGTCTGACTTTCTTAATAAATGTATTTGGTGCAACCATTCTATTTGCTTAGAGTTCAAGATGCTATAGACTCCAGAATGTTGTTTAAAATCGTAATTAATGTTCATGTAAGCTCCCCAAAATTTAGGACTATTTGTTAGTAGAAAAAAATAATAAATTAACCTCTGCTATCTTCTATGTTGTTCCGGGAAAGTTATTAACTGCGTATGCGGCTGTTTTAATTCCAGCTATTACTAAATATTCTGGTTCGGCATTATATGCGTGTTTAACGTCAAACCAAAGCGAACCATTTTAGGGTAATAATTATTGGACATTTTCTTAAGGTTTAGTTATAAGAATTAATAAAAAAATTAACTACCTTCAATTATCAAAAAATTGTAATACTCCCCTAATTTAGGACCATTGGTTTAGTTAAGAAAAAACTAAATTTACTAAACCACATGACAAAACAAACCAGGCGCAAATTCAGCGCGGAATTCAAGGCCAAGCTTGTATTGAACGGCATTTAGAATCACAAAACCTTGGTAGCACAATGTAGTATTGATTGAGTCTTAATTATACTCAGAAATATCTCAGATGAAAACGATTGTAAACACTTGTAAACAATCGTTTACAAGTGTAATAATAAGACATAAAGGAAATAACGATCGTTTTTCGGCCGTAAATACTGAAAATCAACATATTACAAATTCAATCGTATGCGATTGTGTACGCTCGTTTACGGATTTGGATAGATTTTGTAAACAATTCTCTTTATCGTTTTGGAGGACTTCTCTCGTTCTACTAAAGTACTAATAGAAATTTGGTTCTGAGAATTCGCACTCGTTCTCATGGCAAAACCTTCAGGCACACAATTGTCGTCGTTAAGCTCAAGTATTATTTTGTAAAGGTCATTATAGAGGGCGCGCGCTTTGTAAACTGCGGGACCATCTGTGGCGGGGCATTGATACGCTAAGGTCAATAAACTCATCTCGCTACCAATAATTTCTTTGATACACTCCATGCTTGTTCTCTATTAAATAAACGAAGAGAATAAAGTCCAGACGCTAATTTTGAAACATCAAAATTTACATCCTCCACTTTATCAGAGATTACCCCCTGCTGCACGATCTTTAAATTTTGATCATAAATAATGTAACTGGCAAATAATTCAGATACAGCATACTCACCTACTGTGAGCTGAACATAATCAGAACTAGGTTGAGGAAAGAGGCTTATGTTTTTTTCAATTGCTTCTAACTTTTCCAAGCCCACCGCATCTTGATACACCACTACCGTATCAAATTTTACATTACCACAAATCTCTTGGCGCACAATGTAGGTACTCGTCTGCACAGGGCTCACAAAAATGCCGGCCGCTGTATCAATTGCAGTAGTCATATTCGGCCATTTGTACCAAATACATGCCTCATCAATGCCCACATCTCGGGTGCGGCCAAGGTATAATGTATCTCCAGGTAAAAATCGGCGATCAGGGCCAGCGTATGCGGGCAAATCAATGGGGATGCAGGAGACGTCGTCGAGGGAGGCGGAAAAGCCAATCATTGGTGACCAGGTCGGATTCCAAAAAACCGTATCAGTATTTGCGTCGGATTCAAAATTCCCAATCACCATAAATTTCTCTGTGCCCTGAGCTACAAAGGTGCCGGTTACCAAGGTCCAGTTTAATGTATCTGTAATGATATTCCCCTTCGGATTCCGAACCTGTGACGTTAAATAGGTGAGCGGCACATGGCCATATGTAATGGTATCAAGGCTATTGTCTCCGAAGTATGCCTCGAATGCGTCAATGCCATGCGTTGAATTGTTCCCATTACACACGTAGAATTTTACGCAATATATTTTATCTTTAATTAAGGTGGATTTTAATCTGTTTCTGATGTAAGTTCTGGAATACGGTGAACTGGTCGGCAAATAAAAATCAAAAAATACCAAGGACTTACCTGAACGCGGATATTGAAAGCCAAAACCAAAATAAGGCGAGTTATTGATACACGCATTTGAATATATAACAATACTTACTAAAGAATCGATATCTCTCCAATCTTTAGAGCTACAATCTGTTGCACTCTTAGTAAGCTCAAAACTTCCATTACTAACATAATTGGCAATCTGCGCATTGCTATGCCTTACCAACCCGCATAAAAAGATAAGCAATAGCAGTAAAACCAGGGTCTTACTTTTTGTCAAGTAAAATCTTGCGTGTAAATCTTCCATTCTTTGAAGTAATTGATATAAAATACAAGGCATTCACAAGATCTAATTTCTGATAATAGCGACCATCAGCACCTAAGTCTATTCGTCTATTCAATAATACCCTATTGGAAACATCTGAAATAACTGTATGTCTTCAAACCAATCTGAACTTTCAAAGCTAAAAATATTTGGACACTTTCTGATAATTGAAGGTAGTTAATTTTTTGATTGAGTTTTCATTAAAGTTTAGCAGTCGTAAATTTATTTCGGACTT
>CALPON020000169.1 GCA_943325195.2 Sphingobacterium thalpophilum
CGTGGCATCAACAATTTTTGCGGACAAGGCCATCGCCTCTTCATCCCCACCAAAAATCTGTATACCAATTGGCCGCTCGTAATCAAAAATATCGAGCTTCTTGCGACTCTTAATCGCATCACGAATGAGTCCCTCGCTGCTAATAAATTCAGTGTACATTAAGTCTGCACCATATTGTTTGCAGACGTAGCGAAAAGGCGGATCACTTACATCCTCCATAGGCGCAAGAAGTAGTGGGAAGTCCGTAAGGGGAATGTGGGCGATGTGAACCAAGGAGGATTAGTTTATGACTTGTTATTTCCTACTCACCCTGAGCCTTGAAGAAGGTTTTGGGTGAGTGAGGAAGTGTTCATTATTAATTTTCAATTTTTAATTTCTTGCGGTTTAGTCCCATCGCTTTCAGCATCAGCTTCGGCAATGGTTTTTCCATGGGACGTTTACGCAAGTCGAGGTACCATCCGAGTTTTTTGAGAATTGGAATTTTTTTCGTCTCTACAAATTCAATCAGGGCGCCATCGGGATCTTCAATATAGGTAAAGTGACCGGCCGCTTCTCCCATCTCAAAGCCTGCCCCACCATCTACGGTGAAAGGATGTCCGTGTTTCTCACAATTTTTTTGCAAGGCCGACATGTTCTTGATATCAAAACAAAGATGAATAAAACCAAGATCCCCCCAGAAACGATTCTCGAAAATTTTACGGGGACTACTTTCCTCTACTTGCACTAACTCAATAAAGCTGTTTCCAAATAATTCTGAAAATGGTCCGACACGTTTTGCTGCATGTGTTAGTAAAGCACGTTTCATCTTTCGTCCGCCACCTGGCAAGACGGACAGGTCGGCTGACACACCTTCCGTTTTAGAAATGACTTTATTATAACCTAATACAGCGGAGTAAAAATGAATACTGCGTTCCAGGTCACTGACCCCTATGATCATGCCGACCGGACCGCCGGTATTTTTTAATCCTTTTCCGAACCAGACATCGTCCTCAACAATTTCAAAAAAGTTACCGTAAGGATCCTCAATAAAGAAATGATCTTTACCGCGCAAGTCCTTCGTAATGCTTCCTAAAATCTTGGCACCACCTGCTTTAAGTTCCTGCAAGGCGGTCTCCGCATGCTCGCATTTCATTTTAGCACAATACAAACCTAAATCTCCCAGTTCGGGCTGAAAGGCAGGGGCAACAGGTGTTCTGCTGGTGTATTGCCAGATTTCAAATCCACCTCCCCCTTTCATATTGATAGCAAGAATTGCATGCCGTTTATGGGGTTGGCCTCCCGTATAAGGCAACATCCGATTAGCCTCAGCGGCTTCTTCAAACACAGGAATATCCATGCCCAGCCGGGTGTTGTACCATTTGAATGCTTCGGTGACGTTGCTGACGCCAATGCCGACTTGCTGAATTCCGGAGATGAGAAACTTATCCATAAAAATTAATTAGTAAAGATAGTCACATTAAAATGATTTTGATGCCGCGCTGATCCTGTCCATCAAAGAGTCTAAGAAAATAAACGCCGCTGGGCCGCGCTGAATCCCTCAGATTTATCACATTACGGGTGTTATAGGCAGGGAATACCCCGGACAACTGTTCACGACCGGTTATATCGAAAATCTGGAAACTGACAGGAACTTCGTCATACTGCTTCGGATCAATGTGGATTTCGCCGTTCGTTGGATTGGGGTAGACCTCCCAGTCCCGCGCTGCCAGTGCTGTTGCCTGCAGCAAGGGGAAGGATTTTATACTGCCATCCAGATGAATTAACTTTAGCAGGTAAAAGGACGTAGAATCCGCCTTTACCCGGTGGGTATAAGAATAGTGGCGGATTTCAGCGGACTCCCCAGCAGCTGCCACCTGATAGCAGGTATCGCTTGGCGTGGAGGCCGAGCCGCATAGCAGCACAAAGCGGGCGCTGTGGTGTTCATTAATGGTCTTCCAGTCAATCCGAATCGCTTTTGGTCTTGGCTCAGCCTGCAGGGATAAAAGATGAGTCTGCGCCCCCACCCAGAGCGGGAAAGAGAGGCCAGTAATTATCAGGGTAATTCTGAACAGACACTTTATCACGCTATGAAAATACGTATTTTTGTACTTTAAAATTTAATAAACATGTACGGAGGTCTGAAAGAACAGTTACAAAAAACATTAGCAGAAATTGATGCAAACGGCCTTTTTAAACGGGAACGAATCATCACGAGTCCGCAAGGAGCAGTGGTGAAGGTAAACGGAGAAGACGTTTTGATTTTCTGTTCCAATAATTATCTGGGACTCTCCAGTCACCCCGCTGTGATTGAAGGTGCGAAAAAAGCACTCGACACACATGGCTATGGCATGAGCAGTGTTCGGTTTATTTGCGGGACACAGGACATTCATAAAACATTGGAGAGCAAGATTTCTGAATTTCTTCAGACAGAAGACACTATTTTATATGCAGCAGCCTTCGACGCCAATGGCGGGCTTTTTGAGCCTTTGTTCGATGAGCAAGATGCCATTATCAGTGATGAATTAAACCATGCCAGTATCATTGACGGTGTTCGTCTCTGCAAAGCGCAGCGTTACCGCTATAAAAATTGTGACATGGCTGATCTCGAAGAACAACTGATTAAGGCACAGGCACAGCGTCACCGTATTATTGTGACGGACGGTGTTTTCAGCATGGATGGTTTTGTAGCACCATTGGATAAAATTTGTGATTTGGCGGACAAATACAATGCACTGGTAATGGTTGACGAATGTCATGCCAGCGGATTTATTGGAAAAACAGGCAGAGGTACCATTGAATCCAATGATGTGATGGGCAGAGTCGATATCATCACTGGAACGCTTGGAAAAGCATTGGGTGGTTCGATGGGTGGATTTACCAGCGGAAGAAAAGAAATCATTGAAATGCTTCGTCAGCGTTCACGTCCTTACCTTTTCAGTAATTCACTTGCACCAGCTCTTGTGGGAGCAAGTATAGCGGTGTTTGACTTGCTTTCTAAAACAACGGAGCTGCGTGATAAACTGGAAGTCAATGTCAAGTATTTTAAGAAAGGAATTAAAGCGGCCGGCTTTGAAATTAAAGACGGAGAAAGTGCCATTGTGCCTGTGATGCTGTATGACGCCAAACTGGCGCAAAACTTTGCCGATAAATTATTGAAGGAAGGTATTTATGTGATTGGCTTTTTCTTTCCGGTGGTCCCAAAAGATAAGGCGCGGATTCGGGTTCAGCTCAGTGCAGCGCATGAGCAGGAGCACCTCGATAAAGCCATTGCCGCTTTTACGAAGGTGGGGAAAGAACTTGGCGTAATTAAATAAATTCACAAGTACCAGGTGCTGTTTTGAGCGGCTACGCTCGTTAAAGATTAGAAATAAAAAAACCTGCAGTCAACACTGCAGGTTTTTTTTATCCAGAAAAAGCTGATTTAGTTTTTCACCAGGCGTTTAGTTTCGGAGATCATGGCTCCTTTCAGTGTGACGATATAGATGCCTCGCGGCAAGGTATCGGTACTGATTTTTGCGGAGTCTGAAGACAAGAGGCTTGCTGAATACACCACCTTTCCAAGTGCATCCAAAATAGTAATTTCAAAATCAGCACCAGAGGTATTATCAATGGTGAGTTGATTTGTAAAAGGAATTGGATAGACGGCGTAAAGCGGTTTACTGCCTGTCGATACATCGATGCCTGTGCAGTTGGTTGCAGTCTGTGTAATTGTTTTTGTGCTCGCGCAGGTGCCATTGCTTCCCACAACGGTATACGTCGTAGTGCTGCTAGGTGCAACAATATTGTTGGCGGTGCCTTGAACACCGTTCCATGAATAAGTGGTAGCACCTGAAGCTGTAAGGGTAGTGGTTGCACCTGCACAAATGGTTGCCTGTGCTGCAGAGACGGAGAGAGCCGGACTGGCTGCAACGACTTGTGTGAAGGTGGCAGAAGAGGTGCATGTAAAATTGGCACCTATTAAAGTGTAGACGGAGGTTGCCAGTGGGCTCACTGTATTTTGCGCAGCAGCCGGACCATTTACCCAGGAGTAAGTTGTTGCACCCGTTGCATTTAAAATAGCAGATGTGCCACTGCAGATGGTGTTAGACGAAGAAGATACAAGTACCACTGGCGTGGTGCAGGTTGGCGGTGTCCACTGATAAACCTGTCCGCTCAGCGGTGCTTTTGTCACATCAAAGTTACATACATCAGTGATGAAAGTAGCTGCTGTTGAGTTGGCCCAGGTTGTTGAAGAAGCTACCTTACGACTTTTGAAGTCGCTGTTACTATTCCCTTTCAGTCCTACTTCAGCAGGGGTGTTATCCTGTCCGGAGATGAAACCTCCGTAAACAATTTCGATGCGGTTACTGGTTTCATACAAACGAATTTTAAAGTTGATTGTTTCATCGTAGATGGGAAAACGCGCAAACTTTTTAAATTCAAACTGACAGATACGGTTGGGTGTAGCACCGCTCACGGATTGAATAATTGCACCACTGCTGTTGATTGCGTCAAACAGCTGAACAGTGTTGAGCGCATTTTGATTCACAACAATGGTCAAACCGATAATATTGATAATTGTGGGATTGCTGGTGAAATCATTATTCATGTCCAGAAGTACATCTCCAACACTGAAGCCGGTAACAGAAGAAAGGCCGGTAATACTCGGACTACCAGCAGTAATGTTTCCGGTGGCGGCATTGCCCATAACTATATCCTGACCAAAGGCCGAGATAACATTGCTGGTTCCAAGATCTGAAACAGGAGTGTACTCAGAGCCTGTTAGGGTGGCGAAACTAATACAGCCATTAGAGCTGACGTCTGCCGAGGTGTAACTCTGCCCGTTAAATACAAATGCGAATGGCAAGGTGACCGTATTTACATCGTCGTCTTGTAAAGGCAGGCCCACAACTGTTCCCGCAGCAGAAGTGCCATAAGAGCCTGGAAATTGGGTAAAGGAATAAGCACTGACCTGTGCCTGTGTTAGGCTGCAGGATAACAATGCAGCGCTGATCGAAAATAATGTTGTTTTCATATGCGTTTTATATTTTTGGGAGACGAAGTAACGGTCGCCCAAAAGTCACTTTGCGCCTCTTCCTTTGTCAAATTTTAACAGTTAAATGCGCTAAAAAACCCGGGTCGCTCCACGCGCCCGGGTAATTTATTTGATTTAGGGCTGCGTGAGACCTTACGGGGTCAGCACCGCTTTTATTTTGTGAGACCTTACGGGGTCAGCACGGCGATCCTGATGTTTCCGTTCTTATCGATTCGGTTTCTATCAGTAATCTGAAATTAAAATTACAGCAGAGAGAGGGGGATTAGGCACGACTTTCGTTGAGCAGGAGGAAAGTATCGGTTGTTCGGAAAAGTTAGATGGTATGTTATGCTTAGGACCCTGAGGGGGCAGATTTATCAGAC
>CALPON020000170.1 GCA_943325195.2 Sphingobacterium thalpophilum
AAACTGCATGGGCATAAACGAAAAAGAAGAGACGGAAAAACTCTACTATTCGATCAGCGAAGTATCCGAAATGTTTGAGCTGAATGCCAGTACCCTGCGTTTTTGGGAAAAAGAATTCGAAGTCCTCAAGCCCAATAAAAACAAAAAAGGTAATCGTCTATTTACCCGTCGTGATATTGATAATATTGCGCAGATTGTAGATCTGGTTAAACAAAAAGGGTTTACGATTCAGGGTGCCCGCGAACAGCTGCGCAATAAGCAGTCTGGTCGTTCAGGAACAGAAGAGGTCATTAGTCAGTTAAAAGCCATTCGCGAAAAACTGATTAACCTGCGTGATTCTTCACCAGATGCCTGATTCTGTTTTATTACCTTTCTAAGCTTTTACTTTCACCTTCATCTTAAAGTTTTATGTTCACGATTGACACGCATACGCATATTATTCCAAAGCACTTGCCGGACTTTGCGAGAAAATTCGGTTATGGTGAATTTATTACGTTGGACCATCATAGCTCAGGAAAAGCCTGGATGATGCAGGGCAATAAGCGCTTTCGTGAAATTTTAGAGAATTGCTGGGATCCGCAGGTCCGCATCCAAGAAATGGCGCAGCATCAGGCCGATCAACAGGTCATCTGCACCATTCCGGTGATGTTTAGTTATTGGGCCCAAGCAGAGCATGCGCTCGAAGTGAGCCAGTTTTTAAATGATGATATTGCGAGCACTGTTCAACTCTATCCCGATAAGTTTATTGGTTTGGCCACAGTTCCACTTCAGGACACAAGCATGGCGGTGAAGGAATTGGAGCGCTGCATGGCCAATGGTTTCCGCGGCGTACAAATTGGCAGTAATGTCAATAACCTCAATTTACATGAGCCGCAGTTTGATGAATTTTTCGCTGCTTGCGAAGCATTAGGTGCTGCCATTCTAGTGCATCCTTGGCAGATGATGGGGCAGGAACACATGTCTCGCTACTGGCTCCCTTGGCTGGTGGGCATGCCCGCAGAAATCAGTCGCGCTATTTGCAGCATGATCTTCGGTGGGGTGTTTGAGAAATATAAAAATCTCCGGGTGTGTTTTGCGCACGGAGGTGGTTCTTTCCTGCCAACCATCAGTCGCATCGAACATGGCTGGGATTGCAGGCCAGATCTCGTTGCCATTGATAATCCAGTTAATCCAAAAGATTACCTCGGTAAGTTTTGGGTCGATAGTCACGTCTGTGATCACAAGATGTTGCAATATATCATTGATTTGGTGGGTGCGGATAAAGTGGTTCAGGGAAGTGATTATCCTTTTCCTTTGGGCGAAGCGGTACCGGGTGAACTCGTGAGAAGCGCGCCATTGGCTGCAGAGACGAAAGAGACAATTATGGGGACTGCCGCTAAGAGCTGGTTGGGTCTTTAAAAAACCGCTGCATCTGTTCAGATTTTCTTTGCAGCCTTCTCGCTAAATAAAGGACTGCGGTCCCAATAACCCATGGCGCTGGGTTTACAGACGAGGGGGTATAAACTAGGGAAGTAATCGCGGGAAATTATAAAGCAAGATGTTGAGTCCTTACGCCTTTGTCACCAAAGCAAAGTTCCCGTTAATCTGAAAATTCCAACTTTTTTCAAATATTTTGGGAAGAAAGCGCTTGTACAGGGCCATACGGGCATTTTCTAGATTTTCAGGTTCACCTTCACGACCCACGGCGTTAAATTCGTAGATGTTGACTTTCGGATGTTCCAGCATGTAGTTTTTTACAATCTCGACGATGGTATTCATCACCTGATAGACCTCGCCGCGGTTGGTGGTGACATACTCCTCTCCTTCAAATTCATCATCAATTACTCCAAATACAATATTGGCATGCAGGATGTTATCTTGCAGACGGCCGAAGCGCACTTCATACCGCAGACCACTTCGCGTCGTAAAGTAATAGACTCCAGCACTGGGTATACCGGGGAATTCAATTTCGAGTATCTTCTTGTAGGAGTTGCTCAACTTTAAGAAGGAAGTTTACTTAGTTTTCGAAAGCTCTCTGCCGGAATTAGGTCCTTACTACCTGCACTGTAATCGTAAAAACCTTTTCCTGTTTTTGCTCCAAGATGTCCAGCAGTTACCATATTCACCAATAAGGGAGCTGGTGCGTATTTTGGATTTCCGAATCCGTCCTGTAATACTCGCAGAATATTGAGACAAACGTCCAGACCAATAAAATCGGCCAATTGAAGAGGACCCATAGGATGGGCCATGCCCAGCTTCATCACGGTGTCAATTTCTTCAACACCGGCCACGCCTTCTGATAGGGTAATGATGGCTTCGTTAATCATGGGCATTAAAATCTTGTTGGCCACAAATCCGGGAAAGTCATTCACTTCTACCGGAATTTTCCCCAGTTTTTTTGAAACGTCCATAATCAGATCACAGACTGCATCACTGGTGTTATAACCACGAATCACTTCAACCAGTTTCATCACGGGCACGGGATTCATAAAATGCATGCCAATCACCTTGTCCGCCCGCTTTGTTGCTGCAGCTATACGGGTAATGGAGATGGAAGAGGTATTGGTCGCCAGAATGGTGTGCGCAGGACAAAGACTGTCTAATTGAGCAAAAAGTTTCAGTTTAACTTCTACATTTTCACTGGCTGCTTCAACCACGAGATCCGCAATAGCAGCGGCTTCGCCGAGATTGGTGCCGAGTATAATATTTTTAAGCGTGCTTTCTTTTACTTCTGCGGTAATGCTTCCTTTCTGAACCTGACGGTCCAGATTTTTAGAAATAGTGGCAAGAGCTTTTTGCAGCGCTGCTTCGTTCAGATCAATTAGATGGACGGAATAACCGCATTGCGCAAAGGTATGTGCGATGCCATTTCCCATTGTTCCGCTGCCAATCACTGTGATATTCTTCATAATCTTTAAATAGTCACTAAAACTACCATGGAATTTTTGGATAAACAAACAAATTCTGATTGTTTCAAAACAAAAAAACCCCTCGTAGAGGGGTTTTTGCTGAGTTTAATTTGTAATACTTATTTTCTTTTCGAGCTCTTCGATATAGGCCTTGAAGCGCTTGTCGGTATCCATCAGGTTATTGACAGTTCTGCAGGCATGCAACACAGTAGCATGATCTTTTCCACCACAATGCATACCAATGGTAGCGAGTGAGGATTTGGTCATGGACTTCGCAAAATACATGGCAATCTGACGGGCCTGAACGACTTCGCGTTTACGCGTTTTAGATTTCATGGTATCAATCGCCAAATCAAAATAATCGCAGACTACTTTCTGGATATAATCAATCGACACCTCACGGGCTGTACTTTTCACGAACTTATCGATCATGGTTTTTGCCAGATCCAGTGTGATGGTCTTTTTGTTCAGACTGGACTGCGCCAGTAAGGAAATTAAAGCACCTTCGAGTTCGCGTACATTGGAGGTAATGCTGTAAGCAAGGTATTCATTGACTTCTCGTGGCAATTGAATGCCCTCGTTGTATACTTTTTTATCAAGAATCGCAATACGGGTTTCCAGTCCCGGAGACTGCAGGTCCGCACTTAAGCCCCATTTGAAACGGGATAAAAGGCGTTGCTCAATTCCCTGAATGTCAACTGGCGCGCGGTCTGCCGTCAGTACAATTTGTTTACCTAATTGATGCAAGTGGTTGAAGATATGAAAAAACACATCCTGCGTTTTTTCTTTACCAGCAAAGTATTGCACGTCATCAATAATCAGGACATCGATCATTTGGTAAAAATGAACAAAGTCATTTTGGTTATTGTTCCGAATCGATTCAATGAACTGAGTGATGAACTTTTCAGACTGCACATATAATACGGTCTTGTTCGGAAAGTTCTTTTTCACTTCAATACCAATCGCCTGGGCAAGATGGGTTTTCCCCAAACCAACACCGCCATAGAGTAAAAGAGGATTAAAGGCATTGCCACCCGGTTTCTGCGCAACTGCATAACCAGCGCTGCGGGCCAGACGGTTACAATCTCCTTCTACAAAATTATCGAAGCTGTAATTTGGATTTAATTGCGACTCTACCTGAACTTTTTTCAGTCCTGGAATAACAAAAGGATTTTTAATAGGATTAGCACCACTAATATCAATCGGCATTGAAACCGAAGGATTTTTCAAATTGGTATTAATGTTTGGTAATTTGAAGGTGATTGGCGTCTCGGTTTTGCCAGACGCATTATCCATGATGATATTATATTCAAGACGACCTTCCGCACCAAGTTCTTTGCGGATGACTTTTTTGATTAGCGTGATATAATGCTCTTCAATCCATTCATAGAAAAATTGTGAAGGTACCTGAATGGTTAATATATTGTTGTTAATCTTAACCGGCTTAATTGGATCGAACCAGGTTTTGAAATTCTGCGGGCTGACGTTGTCCTTTATAATCTCGAGACAACCATTCCAAACTTGCTCAGCAGTTTTTTCCTTCATCATGTTTACAAAAAGTTTTAAGTATTGTGGTGTTATAACTAATCAACGAGAACTTGTTGGTAAATATAGCTTGATTATTTGTGTTTGCAATAGAAGCATCCAAAAAAAACTTTCGGAAAATTTTGCTCAGAAATTTGGAAGTTATTTTTTTTTGATTTTGACCTCCTCCTTTTTTACTCTTTTTTTTTGGTGTTTTTTATGCTTTTATTTTTCTCCTGTCTAGTGCTTAAAAGCCTATAAATAAAGGATTTCAGCCGGTAATAGTTTTTTTAATAGGTACGGAACCAGTCCTTAAGTGAGGGATTTCAGATAGAATAAATGGGAAAGGGGATTCCCTATGTCATAAAATTTTTTTTCAATCCAAAGGACCCTTTTTTAGAAATAAAATTTTATTTCAGAAAGGTTTGTCAGGTGAAAAATTTTGTGTAATCTATTGACGTTTTTTTGGCCTTTTCCGCATTTTTTTGTCTGGGCGAAGGAGCCTTGTTTTTTTATCAACAGTGCGGGAACGCATTTTTTCAGACCGGTTTTCTTTTCTTTTTTTTGCTTGCCGCTCTGAGCCGGTTAATCTTCCTTATCTTTAAGAAGTAAATAAACATGATGCGATCAGAAACGAAAATCCGCGTGCGCTATGGAGAAACCGACCAGATGGGTTATGCCTATTATGGCGTTTATGCACAGTATTATGAAGTGGGTCGGGTGGAGGCCATGCGTCTTTTAGGTTTCAGTTATAAAGAGGTGGAAGAGCGCGGTATCTTACTGCCGGTGATCGATTATAGTATCCAGTATAAAAAGCCGGCTTATTA
>CALPON020000171.1 GCA_943325195.2 Sphingobacterium thalpophilum
GCAACACCTGTTGTGTTTCTTTTTCAGCGCCCATTTGGCAGCCTCCTAAATTAGTTTGATTTTTTTAACGGCAGTTAGGATACGATCAAACCGGTCGCATCGATTCTATTTTAAAAAATCAGAACTTTTTCATGTTAACAAGAATTATTGAGTTTTCAATTCGTAATAAGCTGCTGATCGGCCTATTCACACTGATTCTTCTGGTGTACGGCATTATCGAATTGCGTCGGCTGCCCATTGATGCGGTGCCGGATATCACAAATAATCAGGTGCAGGTTATTACTGTAGCACCTTCCTTTGGCGCAGCTGATATTGAAAGGTTGGTGACCTTTCCCATTGAACAAGCCAACAGCAATATACCGGGATTGGTGGAACTACGCAGTTTTTCCCGTTTTGGACTTTCCCTCGTGACCATTGTGTTTGATGAAGAAACTGATGTTTACTGGGCGCGACAGCAGGTGGCAGAACGTCTTCAGTCGGTCCGCCAACTCATCCCTCCAGAAATTGGGACCCCGGAGTTAGGGCCTGTTACAACGGGACTCGGGGAAATTTATCAATACACCCTGCGGGCAGCCAAAAACTTTGAAAATAAATACAGTCTCAGTGACTTAAGGACAATTCAGGACTGGATGGTCCGCCGCCAGTTGCTGGGAGTCAGGGGTGTGGCCGAAGTCAGCAGTTTTGGTGGACAATTAAAGCAATATGAAGTCGCGCTGAATCCTCAAAAACTTTTATCTTTTCAATTAACCATCGATGATGTTTTTAAAGCCCTGAATCAGAACAATGAAAACACGGGGGGGTCTTACATTGAAAAAGGCCCTGGAATGTTGAATATCCGGACAGAGGGCTTGTTGCGGACGAGAGAAGAAATTGAAACGATTGTGATTCGTCCCCTTTCAAACGGAGCGCCACTTTTGCTTCGGGATGTAGCAGAGGTAATTGAAGGATCGGCGACCCGCTTTGGTGCACTCACGTATAACGGTGAAATGGAAACTGCCGGTGGGGTGGTCATGATGCTGAAAGGCGAAAATAGTAGCGAAGTGATTCATGCTGTGAAGAGCAGGATGGAGGAAATCCGCAAGACCTTGCCGGAAGGCATTTTAATTGAACCCTTTCTGGATCGGACCAAAATGGTAGACCATGCTATTGCGACCGTGGAACGAAATTTAATGGAAGGCGCCTTGATTGTGGTGCTGGTGCTGGTACTATTTTTGGGGAACTTCAGGGCAGGCCTGCTCGTTGCCTCGGTTATTCCTTTGGCCATGCTCTTCGCTGTGATCATGATGAATCTTTTTGGTGTGAGTGGCAATCTTATGAGTCTGGGGGCTCTGGATTTCGGACTGATTGTAGATGGTGCTGTGATTATTGTGGAAGCAGTCATGCATCAACTCTCCGGCAATTTATTTCCAACTCGTGATCGGTTGCGACAAGACGAAATGGATCGCGTTGTGTCCGGTGCCGCGGGACGAATGATGAATTCTGCGGTATTTGGTCAGTTGATTATCATTGTGGTTTATCTGCCTATTTTTTCACTGCGCGGTATTGAAGGAAAAATGTTTAAGCCCATGGCGCAGACTGTTGCTTTTGCCCTTGTAGGAGCGTTTCTACTCTCTGTCACCTATATCCCAATGATGAGTGCTGTGCTCCTCAGAAAAAAAACAACACAAAAAGAAACGCTTTCCGATCGTCTAATGAATGGCCTGAGCAAAGGTTTTACTAGGATGCTTGAGAAAATTTTAACGATTCCAAAGACAGCCATAACCATCGTCCTCCTTCTTTTTGGCATCGCCTTATGGCTACTTTCAAATGCGGGTGGGGAATTTATTCCCGTTTTGGAAGAAGGGGACTTTGCGGTGGAGACCAGACTGCTGCCGGGAAGTAGTCTCAATACCACGATTGTGGAAACCAACAAGGCTGCTCGGATACTAAAAGCTGAGTTTCCGGAAGTGCTAAGCGTTGTAACAAAAATAGGCAGCGGTGAAGTACCTACCGATCCCATGCCAGTGGATGCAGCGGATCTGATCATTGTACTAAAAGATAAATCAGAATGGACGACTGCCGGAAATTTTCCAGAGCTGGCGGAAAAAATGTCAGCGGCAGTAAAAAATGTACCGGGCCTCACTTATAGTTTTCAATATCCCGTGCAGATGCGATTTAATGAATTAATGACAGGTGCAAAGCAAGATATTGTTTGTAAAATATTTGGTGAAGACCTGGATACGCTCGCCCGTTATGCGGCCCTAATGGCGAATTTAGTTCATAAAATTGAAGGCGCGGAAGATCTCTATGTAGAAACTGTAACCGGGATGCCACAAATTATTGTCACCTACGACCGTAAGGCACTGGCACAATTTGGCCTCTCAGTAAAAGAAATCAACAACACGGTGAATGCTGCATTTGCAGGACAAATTGCGGGAATTGTGTATGAAGGGGAACGTCGTTTTAATATTCTGGTCCGCCTCAGCGGCGACCGCCGCGCGTCTCTCGAGGATGTCAAGAATCTATTAATTCCTGTGAAGTCTGGTATGCAGATTCCACTCTCACATTGCGCTTCTGTGGAAATTCAAAATGGTCCTAATCAGATTCAAAGAGAAGAAGCGAAGCGGCGAATTATCGTTGGCTTCAATGCCAGGGGTCGAGACGTAGAAAGTCTGGTGCAGGAGTTGCAGAAAAAAGTAGATAAAGAAATAAAATTTCCAGCAGGCTATTATCCGGTCTATGGCGGAACCTTCCAAAACCTAAGTGCAGCAAAGCAAAGGCTATCTATTGCCGTACCGGTTTCGCTGCTTCTCATTTTCTTTTTATTGTATTTTACGTTCCATTCTCTGCGACAGGGTTTACTAATTTTTACCGCTATCCCACTCTCTGCAATTGGTGGTATTTTTGCGCTAAGTGCCAGGGGAATGCCTTTCAGCATCAGCGCGGGTATTGGCTTTATTGCGCTTTTTGGTGTGGCGGTGCTTAATGGCATTGTCCTCATTGCCGAATTTAATCGTTTAAAGAAGGAGGGTCTACTTAGTCTGCGGGACATTGTTGTCCAGGGTACCAGCCTTCGCCTAAGGCCCGTCTTGATGACCGCCGCTGTTGCATCGCTAGGCTTCCTCCCCATGGCTTTGAGTAACGGCGCTGGTGCAGAGGTGCAGCGACCTTTGGCCACAGTTGTGATTGGCGGATTACTTTTAGCCACCTTGCTGACCATTTTTATTCTGCCTGTTCTCTATTTATTGGTTGAACAAAAAGTAAAACTCAAAGCGGGACCGCTGTCACTGTTTTTTGTATTTAATTTATTGTCATACACGCTCCCAGCGCAGAATTCTTTAAGCCTTTCTGGCGCTATTGACTCCGCTGTAGCGAATAATCTCGATCTCCGGCAATTTGAATTACGAAAACAGCAGGCTCAGGACCTGATGAAACACAGTGCGGATGTACCAAAAACATTGCTGGGTCTGGAGTACGGACAATTGAATAGTAGTTATTACGACAATCGGTTAAGTGCCTCACAAAACTTTGCATTTCCGCTTGTTTACGCAAGACAGAAAGAGATTTTTTCCTCAAAATTTCAGGAATCTCAATTGAGTTGGCGCTTGCAGCTAGCAGCGGTGAGAAGGGATGTCAGCCTGATTTATTACGAAATTGTCTTGTTATATCAGAAAAAGAAACTTTTGCAGAAAAGCGACAGTCTTTATGGCGCATTCCTGAAGCGATCACAGAAACGTTTTTTGGGAGGGGAAAGTAATGTACTTGAAAAAGTGACTGCAGAAACGCAGCAGGGACAAATCCATTCCCAGCTTCTGCAACTGGAGAGTGACCTGCGAATTCGTCTTCTTCAGTTTAAGACTTTGCTTAATTGCAGAACGGACTGTCAGCCGGATATGCAGACTACTCTGCGCGCCACTATAAATAATGTAAGCGATACAGGGAGGCTCCTTCAACATCCACTTCTTCTATTAAGAAATCAGCAGATGCTGACTTCGGGGAGGGAACTGAAACTAGCGCGTGCAAAATTTTTACCAGACCTGATGCTGGCCTATAACAACATGACGATGCGGGGCACCGGGGCGGATGATAACTATTACAATGGTCGCACTCGTTTTCAGTCCGCACAGTTTGGACTCGGCCTCCCTTTGTTTTAC
Source organism: Sphingobacterium thalpophilum (assembly GCA_943325195.2). Lineage (GTDB taxonomy): Bacteria > Bacteroidota > Bacteroidia > B-17B0 > Aurantibacillaceae > Aurantibacillus. The sequence goes on from CALPON020000171.1 coordinate 4,134, forward strand.
GGAACGCAAAAAGCGCGGGTCCGCTCCGCAGAAATCAATTTGCAGGAACTGGCACTCCAGTCTGAGATGCAGCAAAAGGATTTGCATCTGCAACATGCAACCTACGTCTCCCGCTATCAGGCCGCGTTTGAAATCCTTGCTTATTATGAACGGGAAGGACTTCTCAATGCCCGATCTGTGGCCGCAGCAGCAGAAAAACAGTTTTTGGAGGGACAAATTAATTATCTCGAATTTGTGGTACTGGTCAATCAGGCCACGGCACTGGAGAATGATTATTATAACAGTGTGAGAGACTACAATGAAGCCATTATTCAATTAAATTATTTATCCAATCCATGAAAAAGATGAAAACGAACTACTTATTTATACTACTTTTTATCCTGCTCTTTGCCTGCCATCCCGAGAAGACCGGGAGTGAAGTGAATACGGGGGAGATGCCTTCTACTTTGTCCCTGAGCCCGGCGCAATTAAAAAGTGCGGGAATCAGCACGGATACCTTGAAGCAGGCGATTATCTCTCGATATATTAAGGCCAGCGGTCGGGTCGAAGCGCCGCCACAAAATTATATTTCGGTTTCTGCACCTCTTGGCGGCTTTCTGCGTTCAACAGATCTTTTGCCTGGTATGAAAGTAAAAAAAGGTTCTGTCCTTGCCTGGATGGAAGATCAGCAATATATTCAGTTACAGGAGCAATACCTGCTGATCAAATCAGAGTTGTTGATGTCGGAGAAAGATTTTGTAAGACAAAAGGAGTTAAACGTCGATAAAACGGCTAGTGATAAGTCTCTTGAACAGGCACAGGCCAGCCTCGAAGGTAAAAAAGCCCTGTATGCAGGTCTGCGGGAGAAGCTCAAAATGGCAGGCATTCAGCCAGATCAGCTAACAGCAGTAAATCTTTCTCGCGCGGCACCTCTGCTTTCTCCAATTGACGGATACGTCGCAAAAATTAATGTCAACGTGGGCAAATATGTGCAGCCACAGGATGCCTTGTTTGAACTGGTGAATCC
>CALPON020000172.1 GCA_943325195.2 Sphingobacterium thalpophilum
CGCATCGCTATTTTGCGATTACTTGTAAATAAAGAAGCCTGCGTCTGCGGCGACATTGTCGAGGAGTTGCCCTTATCCCAAAGCACCGTTTCACAGCATCTAAAGGAGCTGAAAGCGGTTGGCATTATAAAAGGGGACGTCAGTGGTAAATCCGTTTGCTATTGCATTGATGAAAAAGTCTGGAAGGAAGTCAAGGAAAGTCTCGATACTTTATTTGAAACGCTGAATCTTAAAAAAAAGTGTTGTTAGTAGATGATTTATCCTGCTGTAAGAGACTATTTCAATGAGCTGAGTATATCCTTTGAAAGTATTCCAAGGGAACGCAAACTGTTGCTGGAGAAAATAAGTCAGTACATTTTAAACAAACAGCTGCTGCATGCTCCGGCGAATCTTGTCTACATCTGCACACACAACAGCAGACGCAGTCATTTCGCTCAGGTCTGGTGCCGCATCGCTGCTGACTATTATGGCATTGAAAGTATTTTCAGCTATTCGGGGGGGACCGAAGCCACCGCCTTTCATGCCAATGCGCTAGCGGCATTGAAGCGAACGGGACTTCAGGTTCATCAGCTGACAGCGGAGATTTCTAATCCGCAGTACGAAGTCCGGCACGGTGATACAGAATCGGCTTCCATTTGTTTTTCAAAACGCTACGATGACAGGATCAATCCGCAGAAAGACTTTGCAGCGATTATGACCTGTGGTGAGGCTGAAGAAAATTGCCCTTTTATCCCCGGTGCTGAACTCCGCATTGGAACTACTTATGTGGACCCGAAAGCATTTGATAAGACCGTTCAACAGGACCTTGAATACGATGCCAGTTGCAGGCAGATTGCCATGGAAACGCTCTATGTCTTTTATTTCTGCCGTCAAAACAGACAAGAGACGAATCACGGATATGATTCAAAATGAAGACTATTAATACGGCAGAAATATAATAAGAACGTAATTCAGAAATAACAAAAATAGTTTGTTCTCTTCATGGCATACCGCAGTTTATTCATGAAAAAATACCTAGCTGAAGTACTCGGCACCTTTGCAATTGTCTTTTGCGGGACAGGCGCCATTATCATTAATGAAGAAACAAGCGGCCTGATCAGTCATGCAGGCGTTGCCGCTACTTTCGGACTGATTGTGGCCGCAATGATTTATATACTCGGCGATACCTCTGGTGCCCACTTCAATCCCGCTGTAACCTTGGCATTCTGGGCTGAAAAAAAGTTTCGAGGAAAAGAAATTCTACCCTATTTACTCAGTCAATCTGTGGGCGCTTGTCTTGCCAGTTTTATCCTTCATTTTTTGGTTCCGACCAACCAGCATCTGGGCGCGACCTTACCAGGGGGACCACCCCTTCAATCCTTTCTTTTAGAAATCCTGCTCAGCTTTTTACTGATGCTCAGCATTTTGAAGGTCGCCAGAGGCAGCAAAGAAAAAGGCATGTTTGCAGGCCTGGTCATTGGCGCTGTCATTTTCTTAGAAGCCCTGCTTGCGGGACCCTTTTGCGGCGCCTCCATGAATCCTGCCCGTTCACTCGGACCGGCTCTGGCATCTGGACAGTTGCAACACCTGTGGATTTATTTGACAGCACCGTTTGTTGGGACTTTATGCGCCGTCCTCATTTGGAAAGTCTCCAAACACTAAGCGCGACAAACCCCAGATTCTTTCTGGACTTTGTAGCATCTACTAAAAACACCTTCTGAGTCCAAAACCAATCACAGGAGCACGAAAAGACATGAAGTCTTCTCGGCCTGGTTCAGCTGGCGCTCACAGAACCTTATGAGAACCGTCGCAAAAACCTGGATTTGCAGTCTGCTTGCAATTACACAAATAAGCTGTTTTGGTTTCTTCAGCTACAAATACTTTTGGAACAAAAGAAGAACCTCTGTGAGAACCATCACAAAATGGCTGATTAGTTGAATTGCCACAAGCACACCATGCGTATGTTTTACCAGCTTCTAATTGAACTGGCAGAGGAGTTTTTCCTGCAATTGTTGGTTTTTCCATCTATTAGTTTGTTTGTTTTAAAAGTATAAAATATTTTAGAGGGAACGGCTGGTATCGGCCGATATTTTTCAGAAATGTATACAAACATCAACTGCAGTCGCTTTTAGTAAACCTTTGATTTATTTTGAAAGGCTATCCTACTGAGATGTTTTTTTTCACTGCCTTACCTATGAAATAAAGCACTGCTCCAGCAACAACAACGTGCATAAGATTGAGTACTACAGCGTAAGCCACGGTTACATTCGGTATGCCCATAAATGGGTTGATAAATGATAAAACTACTAATACCAGTGCAATAATTCTAAAGACCTTGAAACCATTTTTGGTGAATTTCTCCAAGAGAAAGAAGACAAGGCTTGCAATTAGACTTGGTAAAATACTTGAAATAATTATGGGAACGATGGTTAATGGTTGATTCGGCTGAATAAAAATGGTATCCACAATAATACCGAGTGCTTTAAAAATAAAGAAGAGGAGGGCATTAAGGCCAGTTGCTACTCCAGCTGCCATGAGTCCAGCCATAAATGCTTGTTTGAATGCTAATTTTGTTTTCATGTTTTTTTGTCTGTTTGATTGGTTATGTTTTATTAATTGTACCTATAACTATTATTATAAATTTTTTAAGATCTAATTTTGTCTAACAGTGCATTTAAATGAAATGCTTCGGAGTCACCAAGTTTGTTAAAATTTACAGTCTGCTCTTGAAGAATTTTATCCATTTTTTTTAGAATGGATAATCCATCCTTGGTTATCGTGATGACATAGGCCCTCTTGTCCTCTTCAGATTGAAAAACTTCAATTAATTTCTTTGCTTTCAGTTTCTTAATAATAAGCGTAACATTCGAATTAGGTGCAATCATCCGGCATAGAATATCCTTTTGACACATACTTCTCGGATGACTACCTCTAAGAATCCTCAAAACATTAAATTGTTCATGCGTTAAGTTATGGGGCTTGAGAAACGATGATATCTTATTATAGATCCAGTTCGCGGTGTATAAAACATTCAAATTCGCTTTCACCTGTTCATTAGCGAAATTCTTCTGTTTTATTTCTTTTTCAAGTGAAGCCACAATTACTACTGAGGACAAAGATATAAATAATAGTTATAGGTATAACTATTATTCTCGGAATTTTTCTTCCAAATTCGAGCCCCCTTAAAGTCCTAGGGTAGAGCCTAGTTTTTTCCAAAAAAAACAGTTCAGAATGTTCTATTAGATATGAAAAAAAGCCCCAAAACTAATGCTGATAAGGTTTTAGAGGAAGTAAAAAAAGAACGCAGACCATCATTTATGCAGGTCTCCTCTGGCCGCATGTAGCGACATTTTATCTAACTTCGACAAAAATCTACAAACCTACTATGTCAAAAAAGAAGCTTTTCGGTTGTTTGAATCTATTATTGTTTTTTCTTGCAAATCCAACCAATGCGCAATGTCCTCAGCCACTTATTGTTGCGAGTTCAAATACAATTTGTGCAGGATCTTCAATTACCTTAACATCTGTTTTTCCGCAGCCGATAGTCACTTATTCAACTGTTGGCGTAACCACATGGACCGCTCCTTCCGGTGTAACGAACGTAACAGTTTTGGTAGTTGCTGGCGGTGGTGGTTCTGGATGGGATGGTGGCGGTGGCGGCGGCGGTGGCGGTGTGATTTACAACACAAGTTATAATGTAACCCCGAATAATACCTACGCAGTCACAGTTGGTGCTGGTGGCGCTGCTTCTACCGGTTACGGGAGTAATGGATTAAATGGAAATAATTCTATTTTCGGAACCTTAACAGCCTTAGGTGGTGGTGGCGGAATGGGAGGTCATAACGGTACGTTTGTTCCGAATAATGGCGGATCAGGTGGGGGAGGTGGCTTTATTGCCTCCAATAACTCGGGAGTTTTACCTCCAGGAAACGGCACTCTTGGGCAGGGGAATAATGGAGGGCTGGCCTTTCTCAATTCTTCTGGAGGTGGTGGCGGTGGTGCTGGAGCTCCAGGCGGCAACGGAACAAATGGGCAAGGAGGCGTTGGCGGTGCTGGGTTAGCTTTTACAATTACGGGATCGTCCTTGTTCTTTGGCGGCGGCGGCGGCGGCGGAAGTTGGAATGGATTAGGCGGAACTGGCGGTATAGGTGGCGGTGGTGCCGCTGGCGGCAATTCTTCATCTTCAGGATCTAATGGTTTAGCAAATACAGGAGGAGGTGGAGGAGGTAATGGTTTCGCCAATAACGTCTCTGGAAGCGGTGGTTCAGGAATCGTAATCATCAAATATAATCTTCCTTCCGCTTCATCCTACACCTGGTCGAATGGCGCTAATACCCCTAGCATCGTGGTATCGCCTACTGTAACAATGGCCTACTCTGTTGCTGCAACAAATACATCAGCATGTACATCTACCTCTTCACCCCTTACAATCAGTGTTTCACCTTCTCCAGCACTCAACATTTCAGGTTCAAACGCAATTTGTGCTGGTCAAACGACTACTCTAGTTGCGACTGGGGCCACTAGTTATACGTGGAGCAATGCTTCTAATTCAGCTAGCTTAACATTAGCACCTGCAGCAAACACCTCCTATACCCTAACAGGAACGGGAGCTGGCTGCAGTAGTTCAACAATTATTAATTTAACAGTAAATCCTAACCCAACCATCGCAGTAACGAATAGTGCAATTTGTTCTGGCCAATCTTATACGATCAATCCAACGGGTGCAAGCACCTACACGATACAAGGTGGCAATTCAGTTGTAAATCCAACAAGCAGCACCAGCTATACCGTGTCAGGCACCAATACTCAAGGTTGTGTTGGTAATACGGCAACTTTAGCCTTAACTGTAAATGCCTTACCGCTGGTAAGCATTACAGGAACGAATGCACTGTGTGCAGGAGGTTCTGTCAACTTAACTGCTGGTGGTGCTAACACTTACACCTGGAGTACCGCTTCAAATGCAAGTAGCATTTCGGTTTCACCAAGTGTGAACACGACTTATAGTTTAACAGGGACAAGTTCAGCTGGCTGTTTAGGCGCTAATACAGCTACCTTAGCAGTAACAGTTAA
>CALPON020000173.1 GCA_943325195.2 Sphingobacterium thalpophilum
AATCTGAGCTACCCGACCACCTTATTAGTTACAAACAAGTTCGAATACAATTTGCTGGTCCCTGGCTACCTAGACGAGAAAAAAATAGAGCCGCTGCTGGTTTTTATGGTGGAGAATGCCTGGCAAACTACCCAGTATCAAGAGTTCTCCAATCACTTCACGCATACGTTTTACGATACGGTTTACCCGAAGAAAGCTGTAAAGACCTATGAATTTAAAGATCTGGAAAAGTTGCAGAAAAAACAACCCCGCAAAGTCTTAGTTAATTTCGGAACAGACTTTTGCAATACCTGCAGGGTGATGAAAACAACCAGCTTCAGCGACACGAGCGTTGCCGCCTACCTCAACAAGAACTTTTACCTAGTTCATTTTAATGAGAGTTCAACGGATACCATTGTGTTTAAAGGCGAAAAAACATTTAATACTCCGGTAAACAATTTTCCCTTACATACCCTTGGCTTAAAGCTAAGCGGCAATCGTTTTGCCCTACCGACCTTGGTTTTATTGGACGAAGAACTAAATACGATTGATGCCTTGAATTTTTATCAAAGTCCTGAGCGTCTTGGACCCATCCTGCGTTTCATTGGCAGCAATGCTTATAAAACCAAGTCCTTTAATGACTTTATGCAGGAGTACATGAAGAAGAAATAGGCTGCCAGTTTTAATCTAACATGTTCCACTGAGACTATTTAGGATCGGAGTGCTCAACTACGATCTACCCATCAGGGATCGGGATAGTAAAAATTAAAAACAGGCTCAACACCTATCTACCAAAAAAAAACGGAACAGTTCGATTTTGTTGATGCTTAGTCTTTTTAACTCTTTAAGGCCTGGAGGCTCTATCCTGCGGCCTTCGACATCTTTTGAGGTGCTGGGCACCATGACCTTTGTTGCACAACTTATTAACCTTCCTTGTTTGATTTAAAAATGTTAAGCATTTTTATCCGCATCTTTTTTTAGTTAACTTAGTAGGGTACTATTCTAAATTACAGGCCATGCGTGTGTTACTTCTGTTCCTCCTTATTTTTCGATTCAGCGCTTTTCCGGCGGCTGGTCCCGGTGATGACACTTTATCAAAAAAACGTAATCCTGTCCTGATTGTCACCGATGCGCAGGGACGACAAACTTGCCCGAATGTTTACGGACTTTACAATCCCCTTTCGCAGCAGCATGAAAATTATATTTTCGATAACAGTCTCTATACTCTAAAAGTCGACACGCTGCCGCAGGTTCGTTTTTGGCGGGACATTATGAATTTGCATCAGGACACTGCCATCCTCAGTTTTGCGCACTCCCGCGAGCGACTTGACCGAATTTGCGTGAATGACTGGAACTGCAAAAGTGAATTACAGAAAAAGATGTGGCGGGACAGTGTCCGCTTTGCGCACAACTTTGACACGACCTATCGTATTCTGTTGACGCCAGGCAAAAAGTTTTACTACGACTTTGACAAGACCTCGCGTAACTTTCATCAAGGTATTGCCTGTTTTATGGCTAACAATGTGGATCCCTGGTATGCACAGGCGATTCTATTAATTGAGAGTCCAAACAAATTGCAAAAATCGAACGTAGGTGCCTACGGTCCTTTTCAGTTAATGAAAGATGTGGCACGGATGTACGGACTGAAAGTCAACAAACAAATTGACGAACGGGCCGATTTCGAGCGCAGTGCATTTGCCGCCAGCAGTCTGCTGAAAAAAATCTGCATTCCCCAGGCACGGAAGATGCTGGATTCTGTCGGAATAAAAGACTATCATGAAGATGAATTGTGGTTTAAATTGCTGGTCATGCACATTTATCATGCGGGCGCTTACAATGTGCAGAAAGCTTTGCTGGCAGTGCAGCCTGCTCGGGGGGACATGGATTTGATTTATACCCTCTGGCGCACGCAAACCGCTCGCTTCAAGAGTGCTTCACAAAACTATTCGCAGTTAGTATTAGCTGCGATGCTGGAGATGGATCAACGTAGCCATGCTTTTGCCCAGTTAAGCGACAAGTAAAGCAGAACTCCTGATCTTTGCTTACCTTTGAGCGTCAATTAGTTGATTTATGAATATACCGCATCGTCCACGCCGCAACCGTAAATCTGAAGCGATTCGCGGTCTTGTCCGGGAGACCCGTCTTTCTGTTTCAGAGCTTATTTTTCCTTTGTTCCTCATTGATGGTCAGAATAAACAAACGGAAGTGAGTTCCATGCCGGGCATCTTCCGTCTCAGCAGTGATTTGATGTTGCGCGAGATTGAAGCCTGCTTAAAGCTAGGCATCAGCACCTTTGATATTTTCCCCAATCTGGACGAGCAGTTAAAAGATAAAACTGCCAGTGAATCGCTGAATGAAAACGGCTTGTACTTAAGAACCATCCGAGAAATCAAAAAAGAATTTCCTGAAGCCGTGGTGATGACCGATGTGGCCATGGATCCATACAGCAGCGATGGACACGATGGGTTTGTAAAAGAAGGGCGAATACTAAATGACGAAACGCTGGAGATATTGGCAAAGATGGCCGTTGCTCAGGCTCAGGCTGGGGCAGACATTGTTGGTCCAAGTGACATGATGGATGGCCGTGTCGGCTGCATTCGTGAAGCGCTCGACGAATACGGCTTCAACGAGGTGAGTATCATGAGTTATACGGCCAAGTATGCCAGTGCGTTCTACGGACCATTCAGAGATGCCCTCGAGAGTGCACCCCGTTTCGGTGATAAAAAAACCTATCAGATGGATCCCGCCAATGCGCGAGAAGCTTTATTGGAAGCGAGTCTGGATGAAGCAGAGGGCGCCGATTTTCTGATGGTAAAACCTGCACTGAGTTACATGGATATTATTAAATCTCTGAGCGAACAAACTAGTCTGCCCATTGCCGCCTACAATGTCAGCGGTGAATATGCCATGGTGAAAGCCGCAGCAGCAAAAGGCTGGATTGACGGGGACCGTATTCGTGACGAAATTCTACTAAGCATTCGTCGCGCTGGCGCTTCAGTTATTCTGACTTACTTTGCAAAAGAATATGCGATTGCTGCACAGGCACGCACCTTTTAAAATTGAAAACAAAGCACCGGCATATTTTTCTGACCGGCTTTATGGGAAGCGGTAAAACAACAGTAGGTCGCCAGCTGGCGCTGCTGCTGGAAAGGCCGTTTCAGGACCTGGACCACTACCTCGAAGTAAAAGAAGATAAAACCGTGAGTACCTTGTTCGAACTACGCGGAGAAAAGTACTTCCGACAGATTGAAAAAGAAGGCTTGCATACACTGGCTGCTTCCGAAACGCCCATGGTCATCTCGCTTGGCGGCGGCACACTGATGTCGGATCAAAACCTTTCCTGCATTCAACACTACGGATTTCTAATTTATCTGCAACTGACACCAGCGGCACTCTTCAGCCGCCTCCGTTACGGTGCCCGCTCAAGACCTCTTTTAAAGGGGCTGGGGGACGAAGCGATGAAACAAAAAATTGAAGAACTACTAAACGGCCGCGAACAGCGTTATCTGCAGGCCGACCTCGTGGTGCAGGGCCTCGATCTGGACACAGACCAACTCAAAACAGTCCTGCTTGAAAAACAAATTATATAAAACGCTACTCAGCCTATTTTTCTTCTGCCTTTTTCAGCAGGCAGCAGCACAAGGGTTTCTGCGTGAAACAGCGAGTGCTGGTCTGAGTGCAGGACTTCATCTGGCCTTCGGGACCCATGTTCAGCGCGCAGGTTTTGTTATCCATTTTTTTTATGTCCGTAACCACTTGCAATTCAATACCGCAGTGCGGGTACATTATAATTTCAGGGCGGTCGGCCCCGCATTAAAATATTCTGAACTGATTCTTTCACCCGGCCTGGTCTATGCATTTGGCGAAAGGCGCGGATACGCTGCTCCTTTTTACAGTCCCGTTTCCAATCAAACCATTTACCAGAACAGTCTGGGCTACGCCTACAACGCCTATTTCACAAGAATTGGCACCACGCAGCAGACCGGCCATCTGAGCTTGCAGGCAGGAGACTGGAACCTTATCGCCGAAAATGATTTGCTGGCGCGCCCGGCGCTTGACCGCTTTCGAACCGGCGCCTTTCTATTACACTATACTTTTCAAGATCAATGGCAAATGGGACTCAGCACGGCGCTGTGGACCGGACAAATGGGCCGCAGACAAAGCACGGAGAGTCCCCACATCGCCAGTCGTTGTTACATGGACAGTAGTGGCGCCCGTTTCCCCTCTGTTTCTGCCGGCCTGCTGTCAATGCAGTTCCGCTGGCATGCCGGGGCTGCACAAGTGCTACAAGCCAATGCAGGCATAGACGCTGAGCAGGTGCGAAATTCTATTCAGAATCTTTTTTTTCATGATCTGCCTTTTCTTCCGAAAAAGTTAAGACCCAAAAACTGCCACCTGCCAATGCTTGATCGAGATGGACAAGCCTATCTTTATAAAGAAGGACAGCAAATCCGTCCAGCAAAACCCTTCCTGAACCTCAGTGCTAATCCACCTCTCTTCTATTGATCAACAGAAGGAGCCTCTCCTAACTTCGGATTTTCCAAGTGGCGCGTCTGGTCCCTTTCTGTTTTTTTCGCCAGATTTTTTTTAAGCGCTTCCTCCAGATTAATTCCCGTCTGGTTGGCCAGACAGATTACTACAAAAAGTACATCCGCCAATTCATCTCCGAGGTCTTTGCTTTTGTCTGATTCCTTTTCACTTTGTTCTCCATACCGGCGGGCCATGATGCGAGCAACTTCACCCACTTCTTCCATCAAGATAGCGGTATTGGTGAGTTCGTTAAAGTAGCGGACGCCGTAGGTTCGGATCCACTGATCGACGATGGACTGAGCTTCAGAGATTTGCATGTTTATTTTTTGTTAAGCCTGGCCACAGGGCCATGTGTAATTAATAACTATCTTCACAAAGCTAAAAAAATGAAGTGGATTTTTGTGACACGCTTACTACGCGCGGTGCTGATGGGGCAGAAAAAACCGTTTTGGGATGCGACCGGTTACGAAAAGCTTCAGACCAAACTCAGAAGATTTTATCTGCTCTACCGGAATTTCAAGAAGGCTTTGTGGACAGT
>CALPON020000174.1 GCA_943325195.2 Sphingobacterium thalpophilum
AAAAAGAAGTTTTTCATAGATGACTTTTGAATGTTTATGAAATCCGTTACTCAAATATAACAATAAAAATAAAACTGCAGTGAAAGCAATAAAGATGCATGCGAAACCATAGATGTCTTGAAGGTACTGCCAACTGTCAACGGCGGCTGAAAACGAATGTTGAGTCTTATTCTCCTCTACCTTAATTTTTGGATTTTACCAATCCGCAATTGATTAAAAATAGAACATCTGACTTATTTTTGAAGCACTATTTTTCTTTCAATCGTTTTTGTACCTGTGGTGATTCCAATAAAATAAACCCCTGCTGGAAGTTCTGATAGGTCCAGTTTTATTTGATTCTTCGAAATTACTTGGTTGAACTTTAGTTGTTTTCCGTAGACATTTTTTAGGGTGATACGCGTTGATTGAGACACTAACTGTTCAAGGAACTCGATTGTGACAATTCCGTTGCTTGGATTTGGATAAATCTTTAAGCGATCCTCCTCCTTTAAAAATTCAACAGCTATGATTTTTGAATAGTTGGCCTTGCCATCAAAATCGCTTTGTTTTAAGCGATAATAGGACAAACCCTGGTAAGGACTGGGATCTGCCACATAATAATCTTTTCGTGCAGAACTGTTGCCTGCTGCTTTAACAATTGCAACCGTACTAAAATTCTCGCCATCTATTGCTTTTTCAACAGTGAACGATTCATTGTTTTTCTCTGTTGCCGTCGACCATTTTAAATGAACCTTTTCTTCATCTGCCTTTGCCTCAAAACTCATGAGTTCTATTGGTAAGATGCTGGTTGTATAATTTTTACTTCCGAGCGTATAGTACCCGTCGTTGCTGAGAGTGACGCTATTAAAGATGGCTTTATCGCCGACTACACTCGAGGCGCTTGCTAACTCTGTCCAACTGCCTGAAAGTCCCGCTCTGTATAAAAGGACATAATCGCTTAAGGTTGTGCCTAAGGTTGCGGCACCCATTCCTGCGTCTGCTGCTCCGAAAGTGATGTTTGCAGTTATCTGGGTAGACGTATTGGTGATATCAATATACCAATTCCGCAGCCAACGTCCGTTATTTGTGCCACTCATGCCACTCACATCGAATATCTCAACCGCATTGGTGGCAGTACCATGACCTACAAGCACATAATCCGAATTATCAAGACCCGAAACTGCGCTAATGCCCATGCCGCCTGAAATAGAGGTTGAAAAACTATCGTTGCTGCCGGTACTTTCTTTTCCAATACCTGCAACCTCTCGATCATAATCGCCATTCGCCGTATTATCGCCGGCATACTTATCATTAGCCGAGAGCGCAAGATTATATTTAGCAGATAAATAATTATTCACAATGCTGCGCTGTGCGGGCGCCAGCGTCGTCCGGTAAATGATCACCTCAGAAATATACCCTCCAAAGGGTCGGCCATCACTTGCATCCAATGCGCCTAATAAAATCGGCGAGGCATAGTTGGGAACAAGGGTCGAGGTTTCAGTAGCTGTTTGATCAATCGTTTCAGCGTTATAAGTTTTGGTACGACTGCTGGCTGGCAAAGTGCCATCAAAAATCACGTTATGGATATAACTGTTCCCGGCAGTATAGAGTAAAGAGCCTCCGAAACGGTCATTGCCCGAATCGATATCAACATAGAGCGCAGAACCAATGAAAAAAAGCAGGAACGAATGATTAACACTAAAGCCGGTCCTCTTTGAGACAATTGCGCAGGCACCGCTACTGTTTACTGTGCGCGTCGTGACCGCAAAAAAGGTGTATCCAGCGGTACTGTCAAGTTGAGGCGAATCCGGCCCAATCAGATAGTCGTTGACGTCATCGAAGAGAATAGAGGGAAAGCCGTTGATGTAATTTGTGACGACAGAAGGCTGCTGGGCTACCACCGTTTGGGCCATATTAATCGCATTACCGGATTGATCGTTCCAAGCCGAAATCGGTGCGTTGTTTGTGCTGCTGGATGTGCCCTGATCGGCCTTCACCCAAAAAGCATTGTTAGTCGATGTGCCTACACCGCCTGGACCTGTTTGTGCTAACAAGCTTTCTCCAACACAAAAAAACAGAATTAGAATGGGGATTTTCTTCATGAGTATATCAAATATATGAATTTTTATCGCTGTCGTGTAAGAAAAGGTAATTTATTTACACGCTCTTCTTTTTGAAGCCAAAAACCTCCTTATTACTAAAACTACTTATGCAGAAGGTGGTCTCCCCTCCGTCAGTCTTTCTACTCTAATCAAACTGAACTGCTAATCCCTGCCGGCCATTCTAGGAAATGTTTACTTTACAATTCGCCAAATTATAATTCAATAAAATAAGATGGAGGTGATACTGAGGTAAAGTAGTACCTGCAAATTTGTAAAACTCTTTTAATGAAGACATTTTACAAAACCATTGTCCTTTCTGACCTTCACCTTGGTATCAAGGCCAGCAAAGCAAAAGAAGTTGTCCACTTTCTCAAACATCACAAGTGTGAAACCCTAATTCTAAATGGTGATATTGTCGACGGCTGGCAGTTGCGAAAGAATGGGAAGTGGACTAAACAACACAGCAATTTCTTTAAGCACATCATTAGTCTCACCTCAAAAAATAAATGCAAAATCATTTATATACGTGGGAATCATGATGATTTTCTTGAAGAAATCATGCCCTTGAGAATTGGTAATTTCAGCATACGCAAGTACTACATCCATTATGGTGTAAGCAACAAGTACTTCGTTACACATGGGGATATCTTTGATAATGTAACGAATAAATTAAAGTGGATTGCTAAGCTAGGCGATTCGGGTTATACTTTTCTTCTCTGGCTGAACAGGCATTATAATAGCTATCGTGAAAAACGCGGCATGCCTTACTACTCGCTTTCGCAGGTTATTAAAGCGAAAGTAAAAACAGCAGTCTCCTTTATTTCAGACTACGAAAATGAACTCGTAAAAGTGGCCAAAGCGCGCCGCTGTTCGGGAATCATCTGCGGACACATTCATCAGCCAGCGATAAAAATGATAGATGGAATTGAGTACCTCAATTCGGGCGACTGGGTGGAAAGTCTCACTGCTTTAGTAGAAACAACGGCAGGAGAATGGAAAATCATTCACTATCAGGACTGGCTAAAAGAGCACACACATGAGCAGTCGGAACTGAAAACAGTGCTGCCAGAGGGCGTCATCACACAGCTGTAAGAAAGTATGAGCAAAAAATTTATAATTGCCGTCCAAGGCGAAGGAAGAGGGCACATGACCCAGGCTTTAAGCGTTTACGATCTTCTGACCGAAGGTGGTCATACCGTCTGCGCAGTAATTCTCGGTTCATCTGGAACAAGGGATGTACCGTCTTTCTTCTTTGAAAAGATTGACTGTCCTATCCTAAAGGTCCAAAGTCCGAATTTCATCGCTGACAAAAAAAATAAAAGTATTAATCTTTCCAAGTCGATTATTCATAATCTGAAGAAGATCAAGACGTATCAAAACAGTTTGCGAGAAGTCGATAAAATAATAAAAGAACACGAACCGGATGTCATAATTAATCTGTTTGATGTACTGATGGGGTTGTACTATCGTTTTTACAAACCTAGTATCAAGATGGTCTGTATGGCGCATCAGTATATCTATCTTCATCCTGAATTCGAGTTTCCTGCAGGTCGAATGCTGGATAAAATGGCGATTAAGTTCTTTACAAAGCTCACTGCTTTCGGCTCCAGCAAGAATCTCGGACTCTCCTTCTATAAAATATACACCCACGGTGACGATGTTGTGATTGTTCCACCGCTGCTCAGAAAAGAGGTTTTTAATTTGGAAACCTCCGCCAGTGAGTTTTATCTGGTCTATCTCGTTAATCGCGGCTACTTTGAGGAAGTGCTGAACTGGCACCTCGCCAATCCCGAAATTGAAATTCACTGCTTCACTGATCAGGCGGACGCGCTTTACAAGGATTACACCTTTAATCAAGAGAAGTTATTTGTGCATGCAATCAATGATCGTCTCTTTCTGGAAATGATGAGCAAATCAAAAGGCCTCGCTAGTTCAGCAGGTTTTGAAAGCGTTTGTGAAGCGATGTATTTGGGAAAGCCGGTCATGATGGTCCCCATAGCGGGGCATTACGAGCAATATTGTAATTCGCGTGATGCACAAAAGGCAGGCGCCGGTATTTATTCCGACAACTTTGATCTTGCCCAGCTGGAAACTTATTCAAGGATACACAAGAGCGAAAATAACATGTTCAAAAACTGGGTTTCTTCTGCAAAGCCGAAGATTTTTCAGGAGCTAACAACAGTATAAATGAGAAAATATATTTTTATTGTCAATCCCAATGCAGGAAAAAAAGTAGCTGATACTTTAATTCAATCCATTTCGCGACACTTTCCAAAAAATATAGAACATGAAATCGTCATTTGGGAGGACAAGGATAATTTTGAAATCATCAAGCAAAAAATCCGGGACAATTACTATTCACATGCCATTGCAGTAGGAGGTGATGGGACGGTAAATGAAGTAGCAAGCGCCATTCTAAACACTGAAATTGTGCTAGGGATTATCCCCTGTGGATCTGGCAATGGATTAGCTCGAAGTCTCGGCATCTCTCTGCAAACAGAAGAGGCGATGAAAGAAATGGTGCAATCTAAAAGCATCATGATTGATTCGGGACGCGTTAATGACCATTCATTCTTTTGCACAAGCGGGGCAGGATTTGATGCGCATATTGGTGAACGATTCGCTCATTCGTCGAAAAGGGGATTTATGTCCTATGTCAAAATAACCATCAGAGAACTCTTTACCTACCGCTCTGCCGACTATGAAATAAAAATTAATGGAGAAGTCCTGAAGAGGAAAGCGTTTCTCGTTACTGTTGCCAATGCAGGTCAATATGGCAATGACTTTTATATAGCGCCCCAAGCCAGTCTTACCGATGGTTTATTTCATGTCGTGATTCTGAAGCCTTTTCATCTCTTAGCGGCATTTCCTCTCGCATGGAAGATGTTTTCGGGAAATGCCCATACGAGCAAGTACATAGAAACCCATACCGCGGAAGAAGTTACAATTGTCCGCGCTAC
>CALPON020000175.1 GCA_943325195.2 Sphingobacterium thalpophilum
CTCTCAGTTAAAGCTCTTGTATGGACTTCCGTTTTTAAGTGTTCTTGCTGCATTGCCTTTATACTGAGCTTTGGCCGACTAAAAAAGGAAAACAGAGGTAAAACCAGAGACTTGGCCACTTTAACTCTAATCGCAGCGCCTTCTGCGCCCCAATAAGCCAAACACCTTCCAACTTTATCAAATCTTTCCCCGTTTTGGCCAAATCCTTATAAAATCTTTATAACCAGCTTTGTAACTTTGCATCGTAAAAACGAGACCAATTGCAAGCGTATTCACTCAGAAAGCTAGACCTTAAGAAACAGTACTTGTTAAGTCTGCTCTCTATTTTGATGGTCTCCGGCTTCTGTTATTTGCTCCCAGCTCTTATTGGTTACCGGGTAATTGCCTTGATTTTATTGCTGAACGTCTCCTTTATGGCGATGTTTTTTGATATGAAGCCGGTTTTAGCTGCTGCTGTTTTAAGCGCTCTGGTCTGGAACTTCTTTTTTATTCCCCCTAAATTTACTTTTGCGATCCGCAGCGCCGAGGATGCCTTAATGTTCATGATGTATTTTGTCGTAGCCCTTGTCAATGCTGTGCTTACTACTAAAATCCGTCAAATTGAAAAAGATGCCAGCCAAAAAGAAGAAAAGGAAAACACGATTAAACTCTATGATACCTTGCTAAATTCACTGTCGCATGAATTACGAACGCCCATCTCCACCATCATTGGAGCTTCCGACAACCTGCAAACAATGGCTCATAAATTATCTGAGTTGGATAAATACGAGCTGGTATCGGAGATCTCTAAAGCCTCCTTGCAATTAAACCGGCAAGTCGGCAACTTACTAAATATGTCGCGTCTGGAATCTGGCTTTATAAAGCCTAAAAATGATTGGTTTGATGCAAGCGAATTGGTCTACGACGTCATTAACCAGCTAAAAGATAACCTTAAGGATAAACCCCTTCATGTGGCGATTAAAGAAAACCTTCCTTTGTTTAAACTCGATTACGGTCTGGTTTTCCAGGTCCTTCACAACCTTGTGCACAATGCTATTACCTATTTGCCAAAGTATGCCGTTATCACTGTCCGTTCTTTTTGCCGGGAAGATAAATTGGTTTTGATTGTTGAGGACACTGGCAACGGTTTCCCCGACGATGAAATAAAAAAGGTGTTCGATAAATTTTACCGTTTAAAGAATTCGGCAACGGGCGGCACGGGTCTCGGACTATCCATTGTGAAAGGTTTTGTGGAAGCCATGAAAGGCAGTATTCGACTTGAGCACCTGCCGGATGGGGGAGCTGTTTTTACGGTAGAAATTCCATCGGAATTATCGTACGTAAATACTAATATGAAAGCATGAGTAGGCCTGAAATACTGGTAATTGATGATGAGGAGCAGATACAAAAATTGCTCAAAATTACCCTTCAGACAAACGATTTTAAAGTGACTGGGGCCTTGACGGCAAAAGATGGCTTAAGAGAAGCAAAAACGCTACATCCTGATCTCATTCTGCTTGATCTTGGCTTACCGGATGAAAGCGGTCATGACGTATTAAAAAAATTAAGAACCTGGTTTACGAAGCCGATTATTATCCTGTCCGCACAAAGCAGCGAAGAAAACATCGTAAAAGCCTTGGATAATGGCGCAAACGATTACCTGGTAAAGCCCTTCAGAACGGGAGAATTATTAGCGCGACTACGTTCATCATTGAGAAGTTCAAAGTCTAGTCAATTGCTGATGCCGGAATTATCGCCAGAGTTTGAAATGGATCTGAATTTAAGAGGCGTGAAAAAAAATGGTCAGCTCATAAAACTGACGCTTACTGAATACGATTTGCTAGCTGCCTTCGTGAAAAATGAGGGCAGGGTCTTAACGCACCAGTATTTGCTGAGGGAAGTCTGGGGACCCGGTTACATTGATCAATCGCAATACCTCCGCGTTTTTATTAATCAACTGAGAAAAAAGATTGAAACGGAACCCAATCAACCTAAATATATTATAACAGAATCCGGCGTTGGCTACCGTTTCACAGCAAAAGAAAATTATTTATGAGTACGACAGATAAAATGAACAGCCAGCATCATGGCATTAGCAAAGTAACACTTTCAGGCTTACTGATTACCCTTGGTATTATTTACGGCGACATTGGCACCTCGCCACTCTATGTCATGAGCGCCATCATTGGCAAGGAAGCAATTGATGCAAATATGGTGAAAGGAGCGATTTCGGCTGTCTTCTGGACCCTCACTTTACAGACAACCATCAAGTATGTGATCTTAACCTTACGTGCCGATAACAATGGGGAGGGTGGCATTTTTTCTCTTTTTACTTTAGTCAGACGAAGCAAATTCAAGTGGCTCCTCGTACCTGCGATTATCGGAGGCAGCGCCTTATTGGCAGATGGCATTATTACACCCCCTATCTCCGTTGCTGCTGCCGTGGAAGGACTGCGCTTTTTTAATCCAGAACTGAATACTGTGCCAATTGTGATTGGCATTATTTTCGGACTGTTTTTTATCCAGCAATTCGGTACAGGGTTTATCGGGAAATTCTTTGGTCCTTTAATGACGGTTTGGTTTGGCATGCTGGGTGTACTTGGTCTGTTGCAATTATCATCTGACTGGTCCGTTTTATCAGCATTGAACCCTTATTATACCTATAAACTATTGGAAACGCATCCTTTGGGAATCCTAATCCTTGGCTCCGTTTTTCTTTGCACGACGGGTGCGGAAGCTTTGTATTCCGATTTAGGGCATTGCGGCAAAGGAAATATCCGAGTATCCTGGATTTTTGTAAAAACAATGCTTGTCCTTAATTATTTTGGACAGGGCGCCTGGCTAATCGCGCACCAGGGTGTAAAACTAGAAACCTTCAAGGCAAGCAATCCCTTTTTTGCGATCATGCCGGAAACGTTTATGCCGTATGGTATTGTGATTGCGACGATTGCAGCAGTCATTGCCTCGCAGGCATTAATCAGTGGTTCGTTCACCTTAATTAACGAGGCCATGCGCTTAAACCTTTGGCCAAAAGTAGAGGTAAAATATCCCACTGTGTTACGTGGACAAATCTACATTCCTTCGCTCAACTGGCTATTATTAAGTGGCTGTATTATGGTTGTACTTTATTTCCGCGAGTCCGCCAACATGGAGGCAGCCTATGGTTTAGCAATTGTGCTCTGTATGTTGATGACCACGACGCTTTTAAACTTTTACATGCACCTGAAACGTTATAACCAGGTTTTTATTTATTTTACAATTACAACTTACTTAGTGATTGAATCTGGCTTCCTCTACGCAAATCTTAGCAAATTTAGTCACGGTGGTTGGATTACCTTGCTGATTGCCAGCACGCTCATGATGGTCATGACGGTTTGGCACCTGGCTAAGAAAATCCGCAATCGGTACGTGGACATGGTGAAGTTTGATGACCATAAACAATTACTGATTGATCTTAGTAATGATGAAAGTCTCCAAAAATATGCCACTCATTTAATTTACATGACGAGTGCTAACAATCCCGAGGAAATTGAATCAAAGATTATTTATTCTATCCTACAGAAACGCCCTAAAAAAGCCGATGTCTATTGGTTTATTCATGTGGATGTCATGAATGAGCCTTACCGCATGGATTATAAAGTAACGCACATTGCAGAAAATGATATCATCCGTATTGATTTTAGAATTGGCTTCCGGATTGCGCCACGTATCAACTTGATGTTCCGTAAGGTCGTAGAAGACCTGGTGAAAAACGGAGAAGTGGATATTACGAGTCGCTACGAATCCTTGAATAAAAACAATGTCATTGGAGACTTTAAATTTGTGGTACTTGAAAAATTCCTCTCCTATGAAAATGACCTGCCTTTGTTTGAAAAAATTATAATGAATATTTATTTCTTTTTAAATCGTTTCAGTCTGAGCGAGGCGAAAGCCTTTGGCCTTGACAGTAGTTCGGTAAAAACGGAAAAGTTCCCAATGATCATTAACAAACCAAAAGAGCTTCATTTAAAAAGAATTGAGTAATTGTAGGAGATTAAGGCAGGCATTCACTGCGTTAGCCACGGTTGATCTTCCAAAAAACAGCACTTATTACTTTCAGATAAGAGGTACTATGTATTCAAGCCCTACGGGCTTGCGTTCAGGCTGAGCAGCCATTACCACGGACTGCGTCCGTGGTAATGGCGTTTGAAGTCTTTCAGACTTCTCTGCTGGAAAATCAAGCAAATCAATGGTCACAGCTCATGGAAAAGGAGCGTGAAGTCTTTCAGACTTCTGTGCTGGAAAATCTCACGAAAGCTTTTGACGCAGTCCCTGGTAAATGCGTGTGATTCTTTCAGACATCTGTGCAGGAAATTCGGGATAACGCACTGGACGAATTGGGTGGCTGGTAATTCATTGACTTTTAAACGACCTATGTGATTTCATTCGAAAGACATGTTACAGGGTATTTTTTTCTTGTTATGTTTATTGAATGCTGTTCACGAGGAACTCCGAAGGAGTTCAATTCCTCTTACCTGAGGCAGCGCCTCAGGTAAGGGCGACTAACCAGTTCCCACAAGCCCGAAGGGCTTGAAGTAGCCACGGTTAATATTACAAAAAAATAACACTCCTTATTTTCAGATAAGAGGTACTCTGTATTCAAGCCCTTCGGGCTTGTGTTCAGGGTGAGAAGCCTTTACCAAGGACTACGTCCGTGGTAAAGGCGATTGAAGTCCTTCAGACTTCTCTGCTGGAAAATCTCAGGAAAGCTTTTGACGCAGTACATGGTAAAGGCGTGTGATTCTTTCAGACTTCTCTGCTGGAAAATTTCAGGAATGCTTTTGACGCAGTCCAAGGTAAATGAGTGTGATTCTTTCAGACATCTGTGCTGAAAATTTGAGGAAAGCTTTTGACGCAGTACATGGTAAATAAGTGTGAAGTATTTCAGACATCTGTGCTGGAAATTTGGGGTAAAGCCTTGGAGGCAGCGGATGGCTGGTATTTCATTAACTTTTAAACGACCTATGTGATATCTTCCGAAAGGCATGGTC
>CALPON020000176.1 GCA_943325195.2 Sphingobacterium thalpophilum
AATACCGGCACCATCGAAGTCAGCCGTTTCCACACGGCAGCGCTCTCTGGGAGTGTCAGCACGCGGTGTGTTCAGGATCCTGTGTATTACCTCAAGAACATTGTTCAAGATACCACCACAGGTAGTTGGAGCGGAACCAGTGTGTCCAATAACTTTTTTAATCCATCGGGCTTAGCGACGGGCAATTATGTTTTAACGTACAATAGCCCTTCTTTTCCTAATCCTACTGTTTGTCCAAGCAGCACGACCTATGTCATGGCCGTCTTTAATCCGCCAACACCGCAGATTTCAACCATTATCCCTCGTTGTAATACCTCCACTACCATGCAGTTGAGCGCTTCTCCTGTGGGAGGTGTGTGGTCGGGAAATTCTGGTGTGAGCGCAATGGGTGTGCAGACGCCTTCACTCAATAGCAATGGCGTGAACTCGGTGACTTATACAGCGGGACAGGGTACCTGTGTCGCTTCCTCTTCGCGGACCTTTGCGGTATCGCGCTTTAATACCGCCGCTTTAACAGGCAGCGTGCCGCCTCTTTGCGTGAGTAGCACTGGTTTTAATCTGATTAGTATTGTGCAGAACACAACGGGCGTCTGGAGTGGTGTCAGTGTAAATAATGGTGTGTTTACACCGGCGGGACTTCCTACCGGCATTTATACCCTGAGTTATAATACCAGTTCCTTTCCCGATGCAGGCCTTTGTCCGGATGCGAGCAGCATCCATGTGTCGGTGCTGAATCCGCCAACGCCGAGCATTCAGGCTACTGGCCCCTTTTGTAGCCAAGATGGTCCGGTGCAAATCCAGGTGATTCCACCGCTAGGTCAGTGGCTGAGCTCTTCTTATCTAAGTAACACGGGCATGTTTAGTCCTTCATTGGCGCCAATTGGTAGTAACATGGTGGCTTATTCCATCGGGACCAGCACCTGCAATACTCAGCAGACTATTTTTGTCAGTGTGGAAGCATTTGTGCCTGCTACCGTTGTCCAGCAGTTGCGCGATTTATGTGTGACCACCCCGGTGGTCAATCTAGCCCCCTTCACGGCCAACACTTCCGGTAACTGGGTGGGACAAGGCATCACGGGCAATAACTTTTCTCCGGCCATGTCGGGTGCAGGACTGTTTCAGCTCATCTATAAAACCGCCTCTCAGCCCTCCAATTTATGTCCTGATGCAGATACCCTTGCGGTAAGAGTTTATTCCCTGGCACCGCCTCTGGTGAACCCAGTGGGTCCGTTTTGTACCAATGCCTTTCCGGTAAAACTCAAGGTTAGTCCTCTTGGCGGTGTATTTGCCGGGACCAATACCGGAGCTCTGAACAATCAGGGATTATTTAATCCCGCTTTGGGAGTGATCGGAAAAAATCTAATTAGTTACAGTATTTCCTCAGGCCCCTGCATCGCTTATACTCAGGCGACCATAGAAATAGAAACCTTTGTGTCTGCGGCGGTGATTCGTCAGCCCGACCTTGCTTATTGTGTTAACCGCGAGCCATTTAATCTCAATGGTTTTGTACAAAATACCGGTGGTACCTGGAATGGACCGGGATTAGTGGGGGCCAACATGTTTGATCCTTCAAAATCCAATGTCGGATCAAAAAATATTCTCACCTATCATACACAATCAAAAAACAATGCCCTGCTTTGTCCCGATGTCAGCACCCTGGTTCTTAACGTCAAAAATCTGCCCAATGCCAGCATCAGCACCAGCAGTTTGAGTGGCTGTGCCCCTCTACAAGTAAGGTTCAGTAGTCCCGAAAACACCAGTGGCAAAGGCCTTTGGAGTCTGGATGATGGCGCCAAACAGGAAGGTTTTAGTATGGCGCATACCTTTACCAGTTCTGGCACCTACAATGTGGTTTATAATTACGAAGACACCGAAGCGCCCGGTTGCGCGGTTCAGGTAAAACTCAATCAACCCGTTGTTGTTTATCCACAGCCACAGGCCAACTTCGAGTTGCCCGATGAGATCACCATGAATGATCCAAAAATAAAATTCATTAATACCAGCACGCCCTTAGCGGACAATTACTATTTGTGGACGGTGCAGGGCATGGGGCAGTATTTTGATGTCCATCCAATCATTGAGTTTCCCGAGCGTGGCACCTACCGTATCCATCTACAAGCCACCGATGTGCGGGGTTGTAAAGCAGAAGTGAGTCGTTTTGCAGAAGTAAAAAATGATTTAGGATATTACATTCCCAACTCCTTCACACCAAATTTTGACGGACTAAACGATGTATTTATGCCGGTGTTTTCGCCATATGGACTAGACCAAGAAGGCTACTCCTTGCGCGTGTTTGACCGCTGGGGAAGAGAAGTGTTCAGCACCCGTAACATCAGTACCGGCTGGGATGGCAGCTTTATGAACAAAGGCGGAAGTATACTCAAAGAAGATGTGTATACCTATCAGGTGCAGTTCCGTGACCTCGATGCCCGTGTAAATCAACGCCAAGGCTCTGTGACTCTGCTGCGGTAGACGGGAATCCGTGAATCGCCCTTTTTTGTCAAGCGGAAGTATTAAAAGTCTCAGGGATTTGGTAACTTTGCCGTCTAAATTTTCTCCATTCAGGAGATTTTCAAAAAGTTGAATATGAAATTCGGAGTAGTAGTTTTTCCAGGTTCAAATTGTGATGAAGACATGGTCTATGTCCTCAGGGACATGATGAAACAGGAAGTAGTGAAGTTATGGCATAAGAACACCGATCTGGAAGGCTGCACGCACATTGTGCTGCCAGGAGGGTTTTCATACGGTGATTACCTTCGCAGTGGCGCCATTGCCCGCTTTTCGCCTATTATGCAAAGTGTGACCGAACATGCGGCAAAAGGTGGATTTGTGATGGGCGTTTGTAATGGTTTTCAGATTTTGTGTGAAGCCGGTTTATTGCCCGGAGCTTTACTGCATAATGACAGTCGTAAATTTATCTGCAAGAATGTGTACCTCAAAGCAGAACATACTAATAGCAAAGTAACCGCACAGGTACCTACTGATAAAGCCTTACAAATTCCAATCGCGCACGGTGAAGGAAAATATTTTGCAGATGCGGAAACATTAAAAGCAATGAATGCGAATGGACAAATTCTGTTCCGCTACTGTGATTCAGAGGGCAAGGTGACGGCAGCTGCCAACCCTAATGGTGCTACCGACAACATTGCCGGCGTTTGTAATGCCGGAAAAAATGTATTTGGAATGATGCCGCATCCTGAACGTGCATCTGATAAAGAATTGTTTAATGAAGACGGTCGTTTTCTATTTGAAAGTATTATCCAGAATTAAAAAGACCTCGAAGCGTTTTTAGAAAAGCAGCAAGGACCTTGCTGCTTTTTTTTATTGCTGGCGAGCTAGTAGCGTTTTTGGGTTTTTCAAAATAAGCGCACTGCCTTCCGCATAGAGTTCCTGCCAGCCCTGCGCTCGCAGTTCGGCAATCTTTGCGTCAAATTCTTCCGTTGATACCGGCCAGTTTTCGCCATAAGTGCCCACCACAACATAGTCAGCGTCTTTGATCATCGGAAAGAAATAGATTTTTTGGCGGAAGGCCAGATGTGGCAACATACGAGAAGATGCGCTGACGGCCGCTTCAGGCGGAAGTCCTTGTAAAACCGTTCTAAATTTAACGGGGTAATCGCGGCGGTAAAAGTCAGGCTGATAAAATTCAATCTTATTAAAAACATGCACATTGACAAAAGAAGAAAAGCCATAGATCGTACAAATCATTGCGGCAATAAAAACAGAGGAGCTCAAAATGCGCGGCCGAATTACTTTCTGCTCCGCGATCAGACTAAAAAGTAAGACCGGCAAGATACAGGCCACTTCAATTCCATAATAGGATTCATACCCCCATCGGTAGGGATCGTCGTTATACATCTTTTTTGCGATGAGGGGAATGAGACACAGGAGATAAGCCGGCCGCAGTAGTAGCAGAAAGCCACCAGAGAGGCCGAACATCAGATAGAATTTTACCTTGGTGCCATCCCATTCCGGCGCACCAATGTGATTCACAAAAAGCAATTCAATGCTTTTAAAAGGGTGTTGAAGAATAAAGAGCAGGGCAGCAGAAGGCCCTTCGCCCAGAGCACCATAATTGAAAAGCGCGAATTTTTTTGTTTCCGTTTCTAAACTAGGAATAACCCAACTAAAGAGTAAAATAAAAAATAGCAGAGAGCACACGCCGATCAACAAGGCGCTGCGACGTTTTTCTTTATCCCGCCAGTGGATGATGATAAAAAAAATGGCGACAAAAAACAACCAAAGCGAAAAGTCTTCACGAATAATCAGCAACAGTAAAAAGACCAGATAGAGTCCCCATTTTTTTTGGAGCTCAAAATAGTAGAAAAAAACAGGAATGAGCGAAGAGCCGATGATGGCCAGATTACAATCGGCCATGTACGCAGAAAAACGCGCATAATAAAAAAAATAACAGAGCATGGCAGCGGTGGCCGTCCATCGTTGCTGGTACTTTTCAGCCAGTAGTTTGTAGGTGTAGAGTCCCCCCGCTGCAATTGCAATCCATTGCAGAATAAGCAGTGAGTAAGTCCCAGAGAGAGGGGCCATTAGCCAGTAGAGGGGGGCGAGCACTATAAATAAGAGCGAAAAGTGATCCTGCAAAAAAGTAGAATTCGTGCCGTCAAACAAAACGGGAATGGGACTGGATTGCAGATGCGCATAATCCCAAAACGCAAAATTATAGACACCGTAATAATATGCAAAGGTCCGGTGGAAATAATGATTCACGAGTACGATGAACAAGTGCAGCAGTACCGGTAAAACAAAGGCCGTTATGGCAATGCCGCGTTTCGAGCGCTCAGATAAGGTCATCCTAAATAATTCTATCTTTAAAGTTATCCTTTCAAATGTAAAGAAAGCCC
Source organism: Sphingobacterium thalpophilum (assembly GCA_943325195.2). Taxonomy (GTDB): domain Bacteria; phylum Bacteroidota; class Bacteroidia; order B-17B0; family Aurantibacillaceae; genus Aurantibacillus. Next base: position 4,860 of record CALPON020000176.1, read on the forward strand.
TTCATAAAACAAACGCTCAGGCAG
>CALPON020000177.1 GCA_943325195.2 Sphingobacterium thalpophilum
GCATTCATGGTCGTGTCGGCAAAGAAATAAGGTCCTCGCTTGGTTACCATAATATAAAGTCCTGCTACCTTACTCACGCCGGGTAGAGTGGAAATAATTTCCAGAGCGGGACGAATGGGTTGCGCATACTTGCGCGTCAGCCCACTGATCATTGCATCACCCAAACCATTTTCAACCATCATAGCACCGAAGTAATTACGGTCCCGCATCAACTTGCGCGCATCAAACTGCGTTAAGCCGCGGCGCTGTCGCTTCAGCCAGAAGGCATCGCCAAAAGCATTCCGTTGTTCTTCATGATCCTGAATAATATCCATGATCTGCATATCGCTCAAATCAATAAAGTTCTCTGCTGCAATAGCCGCAATACGGTCCTTGGCGCCAAGCAAAATTGGTTTTGCAATGCCTTCATCCCGCACCACCTGGGCAGCTTTCAGTATTTTATAATTATCCGCTTCCGCAAAAACAATGCGTTTGGGATTGCTTTTGGCTTTGTCGGCCAGACTGCGCATGAGCTTATTATCTTTACCCAAGCGATTACCTAGTTCGGCGGCATAAGCATCCCAATCGGTAATTTTTCTTTTGGCGACGCCGCTGGAAATCGCTGCACGCGCGACGGCAGAGGAAACAGCGACAATTAGCCGGTTATCAATTGGCTTCGGAATGATGTATTCCCGACCAAAACTTAAACTCTTTGAGCCATAAGCTAGGTTCACATAATCAGGCACTGCCTCTTTCGCAAGAGCAGCAATTGCTAATGTTGCAGCTAGTTTCATGTCCTCGTTGATCGACGTTGCCCGCACATCCATGGCGCCCCTGAAAATAAAAGGGAAACCCAATACATTGTTCACCTGGTTAGGATGATCGCTGCGACCCGTTGCCACAATGATATCGGGACGAGCCGCAATGGCCAGTTCATAAGAAATTTCTGGCGTCGGATTGGCCAAAGCAAACACCACGCAATCTTTATTCATGCTGCGCACCATGTCTTGTGTCAGGATATTTCCTTTCGATAAGCCCACAAACACGTCGGCACCTTTAATGGCTTCTTCCAAAGTATTAATATCGGTGCGCTCAGATGCGAAATAAGCTTTATACTGATCCAGATCGTTGCGTCCCTTGTGCAGCACGCCTTTACTGTCCAGCATAAAGATGTTTTCTTTTTCCACACCCACGGCAATGTACATTTTAGCACAGCTGTTCGCAGAGGCGCCGGCACCGTTAATCACGATGCGAACATCCTTCATTTTTTTTCCACTAATTTCAACCGCATTGAGCAGGCCAGCTGCGCTAATAATCGCGGTGCCATGCTGATCATCATGCATGAGGGGAATGTCGAGGACTTCTTTGAGGCGACGCTCAATTTCGAAACATTCTGGTGCTTTAATGTCCTCGAGATTGATGCCACCAAAAGTGGGTGCAATGTTTTTAACGGTGTTCACAAACTCATCGATGTTCTTGGTGTCGACTTCGATGTCAAACACATCGATATCCGCGAAAATCTTGAACAAAAGTCCTTTGCCTTCCATCACCGGCTTGCTGGCAAGGGCGCCAATGTCACCTAGACCGAGGACTGCAGTCCCGTTTGAGATTACAGCCACCAAATTACCTTTTGCAGTGTATTTGTAGGCATCTTCTGGATTTTTTTCAATTTCCAGACACGGTTCGGCTACGCCGGGTGAATACGCAAGCGTCAAATCACGCTGGGTACTGTATGGTTTGGTGGGAATGACTTCAATCTTACCCGGACGACCTTGGGAGTGATAGTCCAGGGCATCTTCTTTTCTGAATTTTGCCATATAATTTTTTAAAACGGAAAACGAAGATACGCAATTTATTTGGGTCAGTTCAGTGCTAATTTTAAGGGGTGGTATCCTCTCCGGAGACCCCTCCATTCCTGAAACCAAGCCTTTAGTTTAGAGGCAATTGCAATTAAAGAAAATAATTTTGCAGAGAGATTCTGTGGGTGGTGATTCTTTCTGCTGATAACCAGCTTTTGACTGATTCTGAGACTAAGCGACCGGAAGAAGTTCAATAAAATGATGTCTTGGCAGCAATGTTCAGTCATTTTAAGAGAACTAGGGCATCACTTGGCAACTCCCAAAATTACAGATCCCTGTACCTCCTTTTGGGAGAAAAATACGAGTTACGCATTGGCTTTCACAAAGCTGAGATAGAACGTCGTGCCCAGGTGGACCTTGGATTGAAAAGAAATCCCTCCGCCAAATCCCTCCATACTATTCTTGGCCATGGCCAGTCCAAGTCCCGAGCCATTGCTCTTGGTGGTGAAATTGGGAGTAAATATTTTCTCAGCCTGTTCATCTGTAATGCCGCAACCGTTATCCTCAATAGCAATCACCAATAGGTCTTCTGCAGGGTGTATTCGGATGTGAATCTCGGGTTCAGGGGTGTCGTGGAGCGCCTGTATCGCGTTTTTGAGAATGTTGTTAAATACGCGGAGACCTTGCTCCCGATTTGCTTTCACAAGCAGGCTGAGCCCCTCTGTCTCATTGGTAAAATTTATCCGCGCCTTTTCCCTGAACAACTGAACGGAAGCTGTGATAATTTCCGAGAGATTCACTTCTTCCAAAGAGCCCGCCGGGAGTCTTGCGAAATTACTAAACTCCGTGGCAATACTTGCCAGTGAGTCAATCTGCTCAATAATTGCAACCACACTACGGTCGAATTTTTCCCGGAAATCCTCATCGTTATTTTTAATCACATGCTGCAGGTATTGCAGATTTAATTTCATCGGCGTCAGTGGGTTTTTTATTTCATGCGCCACCTGCTTCGCCATTTCACGCCAGGCACTTTCTCGCTCATTCTGAGCAAGCAGCTGCGCACTTTCTTCTAACTTCTCGAGCATGGCATTGTACTGCTCTACCAGCCGCCCGATTTCATCACGACTTTGCCAGCTGATTTTTTCATTTTTTCTACCCAGCGTAATTTTCGCAAACTGTTGCTGAATAAGCCGCAGTGGCTGCGTTATATAGCCGGCAAGTAAAAGTCCCGTCAGAATACTCAGCACGAACAACAGCACGTAAACATTCACGAGGGCGCTAATGATGCCCGACAATTCATCAACGAGTGCACTCTGGCGTGCGAAGTAAGGCAGATTCACAAAGCCCATTAATTCACTGTGTTTACTGATGACCGGGGTGTAGTAGGAAAGATAAGTAAGCGTGCCTGCTTTTTCATAAACCGGCTCCGCGGATGAGCGATTATTGCTGAGTTGCGCAAAAGCAAAGGGGTTAACGAGTTTGGCGGCCAGTCCGAGTTCATACAACTTCGTTTCTGATGTCGTAAATAAATTCCCGTCTTTACTGAACAAACTGATGGGTGTATTAAACAGGCGGGCATACTCGCGTAACTTCAAATTGACCAAATCGCGGCGAGTCTCATCAAAAATGGATTCCCGTGTAAAGGCTGCGCTCAGTTCACCGAGAATGACTTTCGTTTTCTCTTCCAACTCGCGTCGGTTATCACTTTCAAATTTGGCAGTAACAATGCGGGCGGAGGTGTAACCAATGGCACTCATGCTAACCAATAAGAGCACGATGACAGCGCTTTGAATCCGTCGTGTTAGAGAAGGGTCTCTGGAAATTCTTGAAATCAAACGGCTGTAGAAAAATAAAAATAAAAAAGCCAGAAAGGAATAAAACAAGAGCAGGTAGGAGTTGGCCGTAAAAAACTGACTCAGGCTGCGGGAGCGCTCACTGATGATGATGACGGTATCCTCTTCCGGAAAATAATAGTGATGCTGGTAGAGGGGATGAACCGAAGATAAATTACTGGAATCCTGAAGACTGAAAGGATAACTCAAATCGCCCTGCTGACTGGTTAACAATCCCGCCCTGTAAACGGCATGACTAATGGTGCTGAGCCCTTGCTGCCTTTGTTGCGAGCGGTCCAGCAAAAGATCGGGGAAGGTGCCAAGTTCTTCCGATTGTTTGACATCCATTAAGGCATAAACCTTCCAGTCGCCCAGCGGAATGGCTGCAAGATAGCGCGTATTGCTATGATGCCGGCCCGCAAAAAATAGATACGGATCGGCCGTGCTATCGCATTGCTGGCGAATCAAGTCCTCGAAATAACCAGCATTATTGAGTTTTCCGTCCCGCACCGGCAGTTGGGGGTGACAGTCCTTGTCAAATAATTGCAAAGAAACGGTATATCGGTCGAAATAGCCGCTGAGGTAATGCTGACGCAGAAGAAGCTCAACTCCTTCTGCACTTTCAGGCAGAATGTTGAGGAGGTTATTCAAGTTTTTGTCACGAATTAATTGCTCCGGTATCCTATTAAACTCATGCTCTAGCAAGGGGTCAAGACGCTCGCTCAATTTGAAGGAAAGAAGTTTTAATTCTTGGCTCTCATTCTTGTCCACATAAGTGCTCAACAGGCGGGAACTTAAAAGACTGAGAAGTACAACAAAAAGACTGATGGCTAAGTTCTGGCGGTTTCGGAAATGAAGAACAAAGACTGCGACGGGCAGTCCGATGATCAGAGGCCAGAGACCTTCCAACCAACTGCCTCCTGGACGCACCAAGTAGGCCCCAGCGCAGACGGCGATGAGTTGGGTCACAATCATCAGACGGGTGCGGAGCGCAGGAATTTCTTCCACCGCGGTCAAAAAATAAATACCACTAAAAAAGGATAAGCCATAGATAAGCAGCACCGTAAGTGCCGTCAAAAGTGGAAGCTGCAGATTAAAAACATTGAGCAAATCAAAACTGATCGTACTGTTGGTGACCAAGCTGCTTAACGCTTGATTAAAAGCGC
>CALPON020000178.1 GCA_943325195.2 Sphingobacterium thalpophilum
GAAAAAGAATTACTCAATACCTGCAGTAATGATTCGGCTTGTCCCGAAGAACAACACGCAGTGAATCGCCGTGTGCAGCTCCAGGTGCGCAGCACGGGTAACTACTAGTTTTAATCATTAATTTTAGATGCTGCCGCTCGGATGTCTGCTACCTCCAGATGTTTTTTTGGATAGCCAGAAGCTGCGCAGAAAAGCATGGCTTGTCCTAACTCAGACAAGGAACCAATAAAGGAGGGGAATGCTTTGCGAAGAACAGGATATAACCAGTCAATATACTTGTAATACTTCAGCGTTTTTTTTAATCCCGGTGTGGGCTGCATATAGCCTGGACGGAAGAGGTAGGCATTCGTGAATAGGCGCATCAATTCATTTTCCGTCCGACCTTTGACTCTTGCCCACATGCTTCGTCCCTTCTCCGTGCTGTCAGTATAAGCACCGGAAACATAGCAGAAACAGATGTGCGGCGCCAACTTCGCCAGTGTTTGTGCGAAGCCTACAGTGAGGTCGTAAGTCAGTTTAGTATAAGCTTCTTCTTTCATGCCGACACTAGAAACACCCAGACAAAAGAAACAGGCATCATAGCCCTGCACTTGTTCCGCCAGAGCAGAAATATCACTCATATTGGAATGGAGGATTGCTTTTAACTTAGGATGGCTGAAACCGGCCTCTTTTCGACTGATGATGAGGACTTCGCTCACCAAAGGACTTTGCAGGCATTCATGCAGCACACCCTCACCTACCATACCGGTCACACCCGTGACAATGACTTTCAGTTTCTTTTCCATTTTTTGTTTGACTTAAAGATAATCTAATTAAGCATCAAGCGTGCCACTCTCAGTTTTTAAAACGAGCTAAGTGGTACTCCGTTATACCTGACTCCCGATTAAAACCGATGGCGCAGTTACTTTTGGCGCAAAAAAAAGTCCCCCGAAGGAGACTTTTTAAAAATCACTACTCAAAACTAGTGGCCACCACCATCTTCTTCGCCCTCAGCGAGCGGAACAGTTTGCGGCACGAAATCGCGTTCCTGACCAGGCTTGCTGTAATCGTAAGCCCAACGGTGTACTTCAGGCAAGGCACCAGGCCAGTTACCATGGATGTTAGCCATTGGCGTTGTCCACTCCAGAGAGTTCGCATTCCATGGATTCTGTGGCGCTTTTTCGCCGCGGAAGATACTATAGAAAAAGTTGAAGATAAAAATACTTTGTCCGAGTGCGCCAAAAATCGCACAATACGTAACAATTTCGTTGATATCGACTAGGTTATCGAACATCGGGAAGTTGCTATTGGTATAGTATCGACGAGGTACGCCTGCCAGACCTAGAAAGTGCATTGGGAAGAACACCCCGTAGGCGGAGATGATGGTGATCCAGAAATGCAGGTAACCAAGCTTTTTGTTCATCATGCGGAGGAACATTTTTGGGAACCAGTGATAAATACCAGCAAACATACCAAAGATAGCGCTAAGACCCATAACGATGTGGAAGTGAGCTACCACAAAGTAGGTGTCATGCACATTGATATCGAGTGTAGAATCAGCGAGGATAATACCTGTCACGCCACCACTGATAAAGGAAGAAACCAGACCAATCGCAAATAACATCGCTGGGGTGTATTGTACGTTACCTTTCCAAATAGTAGTAATGTAGTTAAACGCTTTGACAGCAGAAGGAATTGCAATTAATAAGGTCGTGAAAACGAATACAGAACCTAAAAAAGGATTCATCCCGGTCATGAACATGTGGTGACCCCAAACAATGAAGGAGAGGAAACCAATAGCCATAATGGAACCAATCATTGCACGGTAACCGAAAATTGGTTTACGGCTACTAGTGGCAATGACTTCAGAAGCTATACCCAGAGCCGGGAGGAGTACGATGTATACTTCCGGATGTCCAAGGAACCAGAATAAGTGTTCGAAGAGGACTGGACTTCCACCAACATTATCAAGTGGACGACCACCGATGTAGATGTCAGAGAGATAGAAGGAGGTATTAAAACTGCGGTCAAAAATAAGGAGCAGTGCGCAAGAGAATAAAACTGGGAAGGATAATACACCGAGAATCGCCGTCACCAGGAAGGCCCAGATACTCAAGGGCAGACGGGTCATTTTCATGCCTTTTGCACGCATGTTGATTACTGTAATAATATAGTTCAGGGAACCCAATAAAGAAGAGATGATAAATAGAGACATTGAAATCAACCACAGCGTCATCCCCAACTTGGAACCCGGTATTGCTTCCGGTAGGGCAGATAATGGCGGATAGATTGTCCACCCAGCTGAAGCTGGACCGTCTTCGATAAAACAAGAAGCCAACATAATTGTGCTGGAGGCGGCGAAGAACCAGTAGGATAACATATTGATAAATCCAGATGCCATATCCCGTGCACCAATTTGGTAAGGAATCAACAAGTTACTGAAAGTGCCACTTAAACCCCCGGTGAGGACGAAAAACACCATGATGGTACCATGAATCGTCACCAGGGCCAGGTACATGTTAGGGTCAAGGATACCGTCCTTCCCCCATTTATCCCCTAGGAGCGCATTGATAAATCCAAACTTTTCGCCTGGCCAAGCCAATTGCATCCGGAAGATCACGGACATGGTCATGGCCACTACCGCCATAATGATGGCAGTGATCAAGAACTGGCGCGAGATCATCTTGTGATCCAAGCTAAAAATATACTTACTTACAAAACTCTCCGAATGGTCATCATGATCATGTACATGGTCATGGTGAACCAAGGTTTGATTCTCTAATCCTGTGTCTACTGTAGTCGCCATTTTTTACTGTTTAATTTTTTATAACTACTCTTATTTAGATGCAACGGTTTTCCAAGCTTTTTGTTCAGCCAACCATTTTAAATAATCTTCTTTTGACTCCACAATCACCGTCATCTGCATGTTGTAATGCGATGCGCCACATATTTTATTACACAGCAGGATATAATCAAATTCCACCGGCTCTTTTTGATCTTTTTCGCGCTGACTGTTGATCCCTGCCATCATCTTCACCACGTAGGCATCTTTGCGCATTTCTGCAGTGGTTTTGATTGGCTTAAACTTAAAATAGGTCACCATACCCGGAACAGCATTCATCTGTGCCCGGAAATGAGGCAGATAAACAGAGTGGATTACGTCGCGACTGCGGATATTCAGTTCAATCTCGGTATTTACAGGAATATGAATTTCATTTCTGACAAACATGTCATCGTTTCCAGCCAGGTCATTTGTATCCAGTCCTACTGCATTCATACCACTAATCTGCCGGTAATCGGTTTCTCCCAACTTACCGTCCTTACCAGGGAAACGCGCAGTCCAGTCAAATTGTTTAGCATATAATTCAACAACCACCCGGTCTTTGTCCTTGGCTTCATCCATAATCTCATTCCAGTACTTTAGACCGAAGATGATAATGAAAGCGAGTGCGACAGCAGGAACAACGGTCCACAACATCTCCAGCTTATTATTGTGCGGATAAAAGGTTGCTTTTCGCTCGCTGTTGCCACGGTACTTGTAGGCAAACCAGAAAAGGAAAAAATTGGTTAGCAAAAATACAAAAGTAATCAGGTACATGTTTGCATCCCACAACTGGTCAATCAAAACGCCATGCTCAGAAGCAGAGCCCGGAAGGGAGCGATCCATCCAGCGATCCACCTGCCAGAAGAAAAACACAAAAAATAAAAACATAAAACCCAGGAGGGCTTTGCCCATCATGTTATTGTCCTTATCGCTGATCTGCCACTCTTTGGTCTTTTTGAGACCACGGCTCAGCTCAACAATTCGCAATAACTGGTGCCCCGCTATGATTAATAACACTATGGCTAACAGAACTAACAGATTCATTTGGCTTCTTATTTAAATTTTACAACGTACTTTTTCTTTTTCTACAAATTATTCTCTGATCAGATCGAGTGATGCAGACTCTCCTGCAGGAATGGATGATTTTTTACCATCAGCGGTGCTTTTGTCAGTGCATTTAACACCACATAAATAAAGAGACCAAGGTAAAAGAAAAATGTACCAAACTCCATCCAGCTTAAGCCAGTCCAGTGGTGACCTACAGTTCCCGGCATGATAATCATAATCACATCCAGGTAATGCCCGATGAAAATGAACGTACCTACAAACATCAGGAAAAAGAAGTTTCGCTTTGAATCGCGGCTCATCAGCATGACCATTGGCAGCGCGAAATTCATGAAGAAAACGGTCCACATAAGTGCTTTATAATTTTCCCAGCGGGCCAGGAAATAAGTCACCTCCTCAGGAATATCAGCATACCAAATAAGCATGAACTGTGAGAAGTACAGATAAGTCCAGAGGAAGGAAATGGCAAACATCCATTTACCCATGTCATGGATCGTACTTTCGGTCACTGCTTCCAGGTAACCTATTTTCTTTAACCAGATAATGAGGACAGTAATAGCAGTCAATGCACTAATCCACATGCCTGCGAAAATGTACCAGCCGAACAAAGTGGAGAACCAGTGCGTATCAATGCTCATAATCCAGTCCCATGCTGAGGTAGAAGAAGTCACTGCGAAAAGGACCATGAACCAAGCCCCGATTTTAATGTTTTTCCAGTGGTAGCTATTATTAATATCCACATCTAATTTATCGGCTTCAATTGAATTTTTGCGCAGACGCATGGTAAACCATAACCAACCCACCATATAGAGAATCGTCCGAATCCACCAGAAAATTCCGAAGTACCCGAGTTTAGCTGCAATGATGGCATCATAATTTGCAGAAGTAGGATCCCCGATACC
>CALPON020000179.1 GCA_943325195.2 Sphingobacterium thalpophilum
ATCGTATAGGTACTCGCTCCGTTTGGATTGACGGTAAAGGCTTGTCCCGCACAGATGGCCCCATTGTTAACCGTAATCGTTGGATTGAGATTCACGACGAGGGTTTGAGTAGTTGAACCTTCACAACCAGCTGCAGTTCCTCTTACCGAGTAAGAAAGATCTGAAGTTGGCGATAAGGTGATGCTTGATGCGGTGGAGGCATTACTCCAAGTGTAAGTGTTAGCGCCATTGGCAACCAGTGTTGCTGTTTGGCCGACACAAATTGCAGTAAAGCCGCTGACAGCAATCACTGGGAGAGGCGTCACGGTCAGAGTAATCGGTGTCGAAGTAGCACTGCAGGAGGCGGTATTTGTATTTATTACTGTGTAGGCTGTTGTTACCGTAGGTGATACCACAATGCTTGCTGTGGTCGCCCCATTTGACCAACTAAAAGTACCAGTGGCTAAACCACTTGTGGTTATTGGCGCGGTAGATGGACCTTGCCAAGTTGGACCATTGGTTAAAGTACCTGTATAAGCTGCTCCAACTGCATTTGCAGTAGTAAGACCGCTGCCTTCATTAAATTGATAATTAAGCACTAGTCCTGAAGAATTACTTGGAATGGTAACACTCATATTCGCAACAATTTGTGCTTGGGTTCTTGCAACATTCCATAATCTGACTTCATCGAGGGCACCAGCAAAAAATTGCCCAGGAGCTCCCTGAGTAGAACATGCAAGGGTAAACTTGACAGCTGCTGAATGAGTGCAGCCACCTGGAATGGTAAATGGATAAGCCACTCCATTTTTATAAAAAATAATTTGATTGCCCGGCTCATTATACACTACCGCTATGTGTTGCCACTGATTTAACGTGAGGCTCGTTGGATTCCAGCCACCACAGCCATAACCCATATAAACATTTAAATTATTTATCGCTATAAATCGATCCCATCCGCCATCTTCAATGCTCATGATCATTTGCCAATTGCCATTTTGAGTGGTTGGATAAACCCATGCTTCCCAGGTGGTTACCGGCACCATACTGACATCACAGTCAAAATTTGTTGCCATGTAATCATTTACCCCATCAAAATTCAGAGCGTTACTTGCGCCTGATGCATTCATGGCTGTTAATGTTGTGGCAATTCCTGCACAGATGGAATTCGAGCTTGCCACTACCGAAGGACTAGGGCATTGAGCATTGATTGGTCTTGCTAAGACTAATAAAATTAATAAACTGAGGTACGTGTTCGTTTTCTTTTTTGACATTCGATTTTTGTTAGGGATATCGTTTAATTAACTACTACTATTCTAAATGAGCTAATTTTATTGTATTAGTTCTCTGAGCCTAGTTTTCGGCCGCGCGAATGTAGGCAAATAAAATTAGTTATAGATACCAGTAGCGACAAAGGGCATCGCGAATGGGGGTTTAAAAAAAAATATTGGAGTAAACCCTATTTCCATTAGTCCTGAGTGGATTTGGCTTAAGAATTAAGAAACATTCAGATAATACCCGCTCTGGCACACATGATGACACGGGCTGCTTTTTTTGAATTATTTTAAAAGCATGCGGGTCTTCTGGCTAAGAAATAAAATTGTTTTTCGGGGACCTGCGCTCGCAGTTTTGGAGAGGTGGTGGAGGGAAAAATAAACACATAGTCACATAGCTGGAGGCTTTTCTTTAGTTGACATAGGGCAGGGTTCAGTTCGCTGCGGTGGAGGGGAAATAAACACATAGTCACATAGCCAGAGGCCTTTTTTAGTTCAAATAGCAAAGCGTCACATAGCTGGTGAGAGAGGTTCAGCTTAAGTCTGCATAGCTGGGTTTTTTCCGAAGGAAAAACTTGAAGACCAAGACAGCCCATCAATTCCTTCGCCTGCTAAAAGCTGTTATGGATCAACGGTTCCATTCCATCACAAAATCATTCATCTGGTAACCACCGCCAATGTCGAAATCGGCAACCTCGCGGATCTTAAAGTCGTTCTTAAAATAAAAATTTATTGCTTTAAAATTCTGTCGATTGACTGTCAATTCCATTTTCGTTGCCGGATGCATCCGCAAAACCTCCTGAAACACCGCCGTTCCCAGTCCCTTCGCTGCTTCACTTTGCAGAATATAGAACTTATTAAGAAACCATTCGCTCGGCTTTACTTCCGTTATCGAAATAAAACCAGACGGTCGGTCCCCCAAAACAACAAGATAAAACAGATGCTTTTTTTTCTGCATTTGTTCGCTCAGACTTTCTTCATTGTATATGCGCTCTAGCATATAGCGCACCTGTTCTTCCCCGATGATTGGCACATAATGTTGGTGCCAGATCTGTTCTGCCAGCAAAGCAATCGTTGGAATGTCGGCAATTGTCGCCGGTTGTAAGCGGAGTTCAAACATTAATTTCCTAAATTTACGTTGTGGCTAAAATAAGCAATACCGTTAACATCGAGAACAGAAGGGCGAAATTCGATTTTCAATTCCTTGACACTTATACTGCAGGCATCGTCCTGAAAGGGACTGAAATCAAATCTATTCGGGAAGGGAAAGCGGGACTGGCGGATAGTTACTGTTTTTTCAGGAACGAAGAATTATTTGTCCGCAATCTCCACATCGGCGAATATCAGAATGCTTCTTTCTACAAACACGATCCCCTCCGGGAACGCAAGCTCCTGCTGAGCCGGCAGGAATTAAATAAATTGCTGAAGAAAGTAAAGGATCAGGGCCTGACCATTGTTCCTGTCAAATTATTTATTGGGGAAGCGGGATATGCCAAACTGAACATTGCTTTAGCAAAAGGAAAAAAAGAATTTGATAAACGCGACGATATCAAGAAAAAAGACATCGAGCGGGAAATGAGCCGTAAATTTTAAAAGGTATGAAGAGTGTTGCTGCTTTGATTTTTTCACTTCTCCTGTTAAGCGCCTGTGACAAGGGCTACGAGGCTCGTTTTGTCAACTATTACAGTGAAAGCATCGATACACTTGTCGTCGGGGCTAGCGGCGCAATCTTTACCAATGTGGCTTTTAAACAGACAACAGACTACCTGCCTGTTAAACAGGGCAAACACCGCCTACAGTTTGTCACCCGGTCGAAAAAGCGGATCGCTGGTGACTTTGAAGTGCCTGCTACCGGCACGGGACGATATACCATTCAGCTAGACGGCGTTCAACAAATTAGTATTCTCGAGGACGCGAATCAGTAAGCTCGGCGGTTATTGCCTTCCATGTAATTTACAAAAGCCTGATTGCTCACCTTGTTCCCACCCGGGGTTGGATAATTACCACTGAAATACCAGTCGCCCTTATGATCAGGGCAAGCTGCATGCAAACCTTCAATACTCTGATAAATTAATTCGAAGTCCGCTTTTAAATCTGCGGGACGAATCATCTGTGCAATTTTATCGGAGACCTGCTGGTCCGTATAAGGCGCGTAAAGCTCTTTCACCAGATTTACCTGCTCTTCTTTTGGCTTGAGAAGTTCTTGTTGACAACGCGCATACACATCACTGATTAGCTCTTCACGGCCATTTTCGCGGAGAAGGGACATCGTGGCTTCAAACGCTACGAATTTATTGAGGACCGCCATATCAATACCATAGCAATCGGGGTAACGAATTTGGGGTGCAGAGCTCACGACCACAATCTTTTTAGGTTGCAGGCGATCGAGAATGCGAAGAATACTTTGTTTTAAGGTCGTACCTCTTACAATACTATCATCCAACACGACCAGATTATCAATGCCAGCGCGCACGGTGCCGTAGGATACATCATATCCGAGGGTCACCAGACTGTCACGACTTTCATCATCCGTAATAAACGTTCTCTGTTTGGCGTCCTTCAGAACCACCTTGTCCACACGGGCTTTAGCGCTGAAAATGCGGTCCAGCTGATCGGCACTTAATTTACCATCTCCTTTTTCAATCTGATCACGACGCCAAGTATTGAGGTAGTCGTGCAGACCGTCCACCAGTCCCCCGAAGGCCACCTCGGCCGTGTTGGGGATATAACTGAAAACGGTATTCTCCAAATCATGACCAACAGCTTGTAAAACACGATTGGTCAAGTTACGACCTAATAAGTTCCGTTCACTATAAATTTCTTTATCATTGCCACGGCTGAAATAAATCCGTTCAAAAGAACAGGCTTTTTTCTCCAAGGGCTCCATAATTTCTTCATGGCTGACCGTACCGTTTTTCTTGATGATCAAGGCATGTCCCGGTTTCACTTCTTGCACCGATTCAAAAGGCACATTAAAGACGGTCTGAATCACCGGCCGTTCGCTAGCCACCACGACCACTTCATCATCCTGATAAAAATAAGCAGGACGAATGCCGTTCGGATCACGCAGGGCGAAGGCATCACCATGACCCACCATGCCGCACATCACATAACCACCATCCCATTTTTTACTGCTTTCGCGGAGAATAGCGCCCAAGTCGATGTTTTCCTGAATCAATTTACTGATAACAGCATTGTCATCCGTCTGTTCCCGGTATTTGCGGAAGAGGCGGTCATTTTCACGATCCAAGAAGTGTCCGATTTTCTCCATAACCGTCACGGTATCTGCTTTCTGCACTGGGTGCTGACCCAGTTCCAACAGATGGGTGAAGAGCTCATCCACATTGGTCAGGTTAAAATTTCCGGCCACAACGAGGTTGCGGCTCATCCAGTTATTCTGGCGTTTGAAGGGGTGACAGCTAGCCACGCCGTTCTTACCAAAAGTGCCGTAACGTAGATGTCCCAGCAACAATTCTCCCATAAAAGGAATGTTCTCCTTTTGCCAAGAGGCGTTTTTATA
>CALPON020000180.1 GCA_943325195.2 Sphingobacterium thalpophilum
GCCTATTATGGCGTTTATGCACAGTATTATGAAGTGGGTCGGGTGGAGGCCATGCGTCTTTTAGGTTTCAGTTATAAAGAGGTGGAAGAGCGCGGTATCTTACTGCCGGTGATCGATTATAGTATCCAGTATAAAAAGCCGGCTTATTACGACGATGAAATCCTGGTGGTGACGCTCTTGCGTGAGCGCCCCACTGGCTTCCGCTTGCCTTTCGAGTATGAATGTTATAATGCCGCTGGGCACTTGCTTAACACGGGAAAGGTGACCCTGGTCTGCGTTGATAAAAGCACGGGAAGACCTTGCCCGCTGCCGGAATGGTTTAACCGGGCTTTCGATCCTTTTTTTGAGCGCTAAGCCTGATTTTTCGCTATTTTCGCAGTTCTATACCACACCATGATCGCAACAAAAAAAATTCAGATGGTCGATCTGAAAGGTCAGTACCTAAAAATTAAAACGGCCGTAGATAAAGGCATTCAGGATGTACTGGATCAGACAGCTTTCATCAATGGGCCTGCTGTGAAAGAATTTCAGAGTGACTTGGAACAGTACCTTCAAGTAAAACATGTGATTCCCTGTGCCAATGGAACAGATGCTCTGCAGATAGCCATGATGGCGCTGGGCCTCCAACCAGGTGATGAAGTCATTACCGCCAGTTTTACCTATGTGGCCACCGCTGAGGTAATCGGACTGCTTGGCTTGGTGCCGGTACTGGTTGATGTGGACGCAGATACCTATAATATTGACGTCAAAGCCATAGAAGCAAACATTACCTCTAAAACCAAAGCTATTGTTCCCGTGCATTTATTCGGACAGTGCTCTGATATGGAGTCCATTTTGAAATTGGCTGAAAAACATAAGTTGTTTGTCATCGAAGATGTGGCGCAGGCGATTGGCGCAGATTATTCCTTTAGTGACGGTCGCCGCGTAAAAGCGGGAACCATGGGCACCGTGGGATGCACCTCCTTTTTTCCTTCCAAAAACCTAGGTTGCTACGGAGATGGTGGCGCCATGTATACAAATAATGATGAATTAGCTGCAGCTTTGCGCATGGTGGCGCATCACGGACAGAGTGTACAGTACAAACACGATGTCATTGGTGTGAATTCCCGTCTCGATACCATTCAGGCAGCAGTACTGAAAGTGAAACTTCAGTTTCTGGATGACTATGCTGTGGCCCGCAACCGAGCGGCTGACTTTTACGATGCTGCATTCGCAAACCATCCCAATTTAAAAATACCGGTACGTGAGAAAAAATCGACCCATGTTTTTCACCAGTATACGCTGCAGCTGAAAGGCGCCGACCGTCAGAAATTACGCGATGGCTTGGCAGAAAAGGGAATCGCCTCCATGATCTATTATCCGATACCGCTTCACTTTCAAAAAGCTTTTGCGAGTGAACGTTATCCCGTAGGCGCCTTCCCAATTACTGAACGCTTGTGTGAATCTGTTTTCTCACTGCCCATGCATACGGAACTAGATGAAGAGACACTGCGTTACATTGCTGATGCAGTTCTAGAATTACTGGCTTAAGACATTAAACAAAGATTATGAAAATCGCAGTTATAGGTACAGGTTATGTGGGACTCGTTACAGGTTCTTGTTTTGCAGAAGTTGGCATGGACGTGACCTGTGTGGACATTGATCACAAAAAAATTGAGAATTTAAAAAATGGGATACTACCCATTTATGAGCCGGGACTGGAAGAACTCGTGCAGCGGAATAGTTCAAAAAACCGCCTGCATTTTTCCACTTCTCTAGCAGATAGCATTCGTGATGCAGAAGTCGCTTTTATTGCTGTGGGGACCCCGCCGGATGAGGACGGCTCTGCCGATTTAAAGTATGTCCTAGCCGTTGCTGCCGAAATTGGCCGTCACATGCAAAAGCAGATTGTGGTGGTCACCAAATCGACCGTACCAGTTTCTACTGCTGAAAAAGTCCGCAAGGCCCTACAAACAGAACTCACTCAGCGGGGCTCGGCGCTGCCGTTCTTTGTTGCTTCCAATCCCGAATTTTTAAAAGAGGGAGCAGCAATAGAAGATTTTATGAAGCCGGACCGCATTGTGGTTGGCACTGATAGTTCCGAGGCAGAAGAAGTGATGCGCAAATTGTATAAACCGTTTTTGCTGAATGGTCATCCCATTATTTTCATGGATATTCCAAGTGCTGAAATGACGAAGTACGCTGCAAATGCCATGTTGGCGACTAAAATCAGCTTTATGAATGACGTTGCTAATCTCTGCGAACTCATGGGAGCAGATGTCAACATGGTGCGTAAAGGCATTGGCAGTGATGGCCGCATTGGTACAAAATTTATCTACCCGGGCGTCGGCTACGGCGGCTCCTGCTTTCCCAAAGATGTCAAAGCACTTATTCGCACCGCTAAAGAACAAAACTACAACATGCGTATTCTGAATGCCGTTGAGGAGGTGAATGAATTGCAAAAAGAAGTCCTTTTCACCAAGGTTAAAAATCATTTTAAGGGCGATCTCAAAGGAAAGACCTTTGCGATGTGGGGTTTATCCTTTAAGCCGAAGACGGACGATATGCGGGAAGCACCAAGTTTGGTCATTATTGAAAAACTACTGCAGGCTGGCGCCCATGTGGTTGCTTATGATCCAGTGGCTATGCATGAAGCGGGAAGACTATTGGGAGATACCATCGCTTACTCGGAAGAAATGTATGCCACATTGGATAATGCAGATGCCTTACTGATTATTACGGAGTGGCCGGAATTCCGCTCACCCGATTTTGAAGAAATGAACCGTCGCCTTAATCATCCTGTGATTTTTGACGGACGAAATATTTTTGATCAGGCTGACGTGCAGTCGCAAGGCTTCGCCTACTATTGTATTGGTATTAATACCGAAAAAACTAAATAAAAAGCATGAAAAGAGTTCTCATCACCGGAGCAGCCGGTTTTTTAGGTTCACATTTGTGCGACCGTTTTATCAAAGAGGGAATGCACGTTATTGCGATGGATAACTTGATTACCGGTGATCTAAAAAACATTGAGCACCTTTTTAAGCTGGAACAGTTTGAGTTTTACCATCACGATGTTTCCAAATTCGTGCATGTACCGGGCGACCTCGACTACATCCTGCATTTCGCTTCACCGGCTTCTCCCATCGATTATCTCAAAATTCCTATTCAGACATTAAAGGTGTCGTCTCTTGGTACACATAATATTCTCGGATTGGCGCGCGTAAAAAATGCGCGTGTTCTCGTTGCTTCAACCAGCGAAGTATATGGTGATCCGCATGTGCATCCGCAAACCGAGGAGTATTGGGGCAATGTAAATCCCGTTGGTCCCCGTGGCTGCTACGACGAAGCGAAGCGCTTTATGGAGGCGATAACCATGGCTTATCATGATTATCACGGACTCGAAACCCGTATTATTCGTATTTTCAACACCTATGGTCCCCGTATGCGACTGAATGATGGTCGGGTCCTGCCCGCTTTTATTGGTCAAGCTTTGCGGGGTGAAGATTTGACGATGTTTGGGGATGGCAGTCAGACCCGTAGTTTTTGTTATGTCGCTGATTTGGTGGAAGGGATCTACCGTCTGCTGATGAGTGATTATCATTTGCCAGTGAACATTGGGAATCCCGATGAGATTACAATCAAGGAATTCGGAGAGGAGATTTTAAAACTAACGGGAGCCAATCAGAAATTAATTTCTAAGCCACTTCCAAAGGATGATCCGAAACAGCGACAACCCGACATAACCAAAGCCAAAGCATTACTGGGCTGGGAACCAAAAGTCAGCCGCGCGGAGGGATTAAAAATCACCTTTGATTATTTTAAATCTCTGAGTTCAGAAGAATTGAATAAAGTGGAACATCGGCAGTTTAGCTGAGGTAAAACTTAAACTAATTTAAAAAGGCGGAGTGTTCAGACTGTATCTGTTCCTCCGCCTTTTTTAGGTTCTGCTTTCTTAATTTATTTAGTTGTCTCGTAGCGTTCAATTATCGCCTTCACTAATTTGTGGCGGATAACATCTGTGGTATCAAGCTCAACAATACTAATGCCTTCCACATTTTTTAATAAACGAAGGGCCTGGATCAAGCCGCTGGGCTGTTTCGCGGGTAGATCGACTTGAGTCTGGTCGCCGGTCACAATAAATTTGGCATTGGCACCCATGCGCGTCAGAAACATTTTCATCTGACTTTCAGTGGTATTCTGGGCCTCATCCAAAATTACAAAGGCATTGTCCAGCGTTCGTCCCCGCATAAAAGCCAGCGGTGCAATCTGCACGGTGCGGCTTTCGAGGTGTTGATTTAATTTCTCGGCGGGAATCATATCGTTCAGCGCATCGTACAATGGCTGCATATAAGGATCGAGTTTTTCCTTCATATCGCCAGGCAGGAAACCAAGGTTCTCTCCTGCTTCAACGGCGGGCCGAGTGAGGATAATGCGCTTGACTTCTTTATTTTTTAAGGCTTTCACTGCAAGGGCTACAGCGGTATAGGTTTTGCCGGTTCCAGCGGGACCAATGGCAAAGAGCATATCGTTTTTGGCGATGCTGCTGACCATCTTCCGTTGATTATCCGTTTTGGCTTTGATAATTAAGCCATTATTACCAAATAAAATCAGATCGTTGCTGAGTGCTTCCTCCTTGGCA
>CALPON020000181.1 GCA_943325195.2 Sphingobacterium thalpophilum
ACGAAAAGATCGCCATGTCCATTCGCCTCTTCATGCGTTTGTGATTTATGGAGGGGCATGCTTTTGATGTAATTGGCCATGTTGCGACTAACGCGGAGGACAATCTGCTCCGGTACTTCAGGCACTTTCTTCGAAATGGTACTCAAACCAATTTTATTATCAAATAAACGCCGGAGGTCCGCATTTTTATTCTCTTGAAACGCTTTATCAATCAAGACCGGATCATAAATCCGATCGAGTCCAAAGTACCGCACCGCCTCGTGTTCTTCCGAATAGCCCACCAAATACCAGCGTTTATTGCTTTCTTTCATCAAATAAGGATGAATGATGATGGCCTTGAATAATTTTTTCGTGTAGGAATAATGAATGAAGGACAGGGGGATCTTTTTGCGGATGCTGCTGACGATGCTCTCAAAATGCTCCATGCCCCGCATATAGGTTGTTTCTTCCGGTTGTATGGCATTGGCCAGATGGGCTTCTTTGTCGGTCTTTTTAATATCCACCGCCGAGAGTAATTTATCGATGGCATGGTTATAGGAATCGTTGACTTTGATGCCTTTAAAATGCTGCAAGACCCCTGCAGCCAATTCAATGGCTTCAATTTCCTTTTCGTTTAAGCCCAGGGAGCGAATCGTAAAATCGGGATAACGTTCGAAGTCATAGTAATAGCCTTGCTTAGAACGTTTAAATTTTATGGGTGCCCCATAGCCGCCGTCCTCCTCGCCCTTTTTCATTTGTGCAATGTCCTTTTGAATGGTGGCGGTAGACACAGAGGTCTTGAGTTCGCGCTCGATTTCCCATTTGAGCACCTCCATGGTCGGATAGGGCTTAAAGGGATTCGTTAAACAACGATCGATGATGGCATACCGCAAGGCAGCTTCGCTAGGAGGGGGCATGGTAGATAGTTGCAGCTAAAGTACAAAAAAGAAATAAAACGGAAAAACGATGCGGTTTGGGGGGAGCTGAAACGATTTGTTGGGGTGAATCGTTTTTTCTTCTTTTTGCTTGGGAATAGATTAGTTTTTTTTCTGCTAACAAATAGTCTTAATTTTTGGGGAGCTTTCAGTAAATCAATTAAGAACTGCAGAAAAGCGCTACAGAACAAAATAAAGAACCGAGGAACTTGAGGTATATTTGGGATAAATCGGGAATCAGTAAAAAACAAATTATGGAAGACCTCTACGCATTTTTAAACATTGAGCCGAATGCATCAGAATCAGAAATAAGCATGGCATATCATGATTGCTTAAGTGCTTTAGAAGAAACCAAGCACGTTCTGCCCGAGGAGCAGGATAAGCAACTGGTATTACTACGCAAGGTAAAGGATGTATTGTTAAACAATGAAGAGCGAGAAAACTATGATTTATTGTACGCAGCATGGCAGAGGAAGTTGAGAAACATTACTTATTTTATATCCGACCAAAAACCAGCTATCCTTTATTTTGATGTCGATAAACGGCACTTTCAGATAGGCGACGAAATTACGGTTACCTGGAAAACAACAGGTTGCGATCAGGTGATCTTGCGCCCCTTTGGCCCCGTTCTAAATATAGGAGAAAAGAAAATTGCATTCCAAACAGAGCAGGATGTAGACATGAAATTGGATTTGATAGCGACCAACACCATTAACGGGCTAATGCAAAGCGTTAGTATTCATTTAAACGTTGAGCGAAATACACTCATTAAAGAAAAAATGGATGACAGCAATGTACATGGTGTAGGAGATCAACCGTCTTTAAGAAAAGAAGAAAGGAAAATAAGTTCAGAGGGGATTCAAAATGAACCGAAAAGTAGAGAAACGATACTTGAACTAGGAGATAAAGGATCTGTAGGTATAAAAATAAGGATGTTCTTTAAAAGTCTGTTTAAGCAGTGATATTTTTGAAGGAATTTTGGCTGGTGGTAAAAGGTAAACCTAATGCACTAAGACACCCTTTCCCTTCAGTAAAACCTCAGCTCCCACCGCCGCCAGTGCTTTAGCGATGGCATGGTTATACGAAGCGTTGCCTTTGATGCCTTTAAAATGCTGCAAGACCCATGTA
Organism: Sphingobacterium thalpophilum; assembly: GCA_943325195.2. Classification (GTDB taxonomy): domain Bacteria; phylum Bacteroidota; class Bacteroidia; order B-17B0; family Aurantibacillaceae; genus Aurantibacillus. The sequence continues at coordinate 2,043 of CALPON020000181.1, forward strand.
TGAGTTCGTACTCGATTTCCCATTCGAGCAACTCCATGGTCGGATAGGGCTTAAAGGGATTCGTTAAACAACGATCGATGATGGCTTAGCGCAAGGAGGCTTCGCTGGGTGGGGGCATGGCAGGATTTCAGGTGAAGGTACGCTAGATTAATAAAACAGAAAAACGATGCGGTTTGGGGGGGGTAGAGGTTTCGGGTGGAAGGGTGTTGCGCTTGAATAAGACTTGGTCATAAAAGATTGATTTGTTTGGGTTTGACCTTAAACAGGCCTATTACATTTTCTATAGTATGCTTTCATGATAGATGTCTTTTGTCTACTTTTTATTTCCACTTTAATAATCGCGGTCAATCATTTCAATTCAATTTCAAATGTTATGTTAGATGCATTTGACTTAAAGCTACCTTTGAATCTAACATCAATACTTCTGAATGGCCCTTTAAAAAGCTGATCAAAATCTTTTGCCATTTTAACAGCATCAAATTTCTTAATTTGGTTAGAGTAAGCCTCAGAAATTGGAATTGAGAAAATTGCCTTGGAAGGACCATAAATCCAATTAAGCAGCAAATTAGGACAATCCTTTGAATTTGAGTATTTGACATTAGATACGATCACTGATTTAAAATCACTTTCCGCGTCAAAACATTTTCGGAAGTTTTTATTTGTAAGCGTGATTTTATGTTTCATTGTTTTAACATGTTTTTGTTTTAGTCACTAATAAATCGACCACGGTTTATTAAATTTCGGTTGTTTTGTAACGTTAGCTTGAATTGTAAAAGTAATTATTTGCGGCGATCAAAGCTACCCAAAGAATATTAGTGCCTTATTTGACAAGTACGCGTGCTTCTGAATCTTATTCTGTCAGTTTTTGTACTATTAGCTCATTCTTGATTTATCCAAAGTAATAGCATTTGTCCGCCCTAAAACACCCAAATCTCTTCTTCCCTTCAGTAAAACCTCAGTTCCCAATGCCGAAAGCACTTTAGCGTTGGCATGGTTATCGTAAAACGGTTCGCTTTGGTTTGACGTTAAACATGAAGACATACACTTACACGCTGTTAAAGGCTGTTTAATTTTATTGCAAATGGGAAATTCAAGTTTTCTTCTTTATCATTTGTTGTTACAATTTTGGGATTCTGATCAAAATTTGATTTGAATTTCAAATACTGATGAGCTAAATCATTCGCACCATTTATAGATAGTACGCTTTCGTTATTTTGGTTCTCATACCATTCCAGAGATGTTTTTAGCAATGAATAAGTATAATCGCCTCCTAATTCTGTATCATTACTTATTTCACCAACTGAGCAAGCATAAGCTATAGAAATACCATCGGTCATTTCAGAAATTATTTGCATGTATTTTACACTAGAATTTGGTTGATTTAAAGTTGATGTAAAAGATAAATATTCAGGGCCTGAGAAACTTGAGTATTCTTCAATTAAGGATTTTCGGCAAGTATCAATAATTATTAGTGCTTTAGGTGCTTTTATAATCGAAATTAGTTGAGAAACAGAAAGTGATACGGAGTCGTTTATTGCAATATTCGTATCTTTTAACTCATGATGACCATGGCCGGAGAAATACACAAGTAAGAAGTCTGAATTCGTGCTTTGGCATAAGTCAATCAAATTTTCAGATGGGCAATTAAACAGTTCTGCAATTTCATTATCCTCCCAAGAACCACCAATAGGTGATTTTAAAAAACCTACAAAGTGATGTAAATCTGTGTCTACGCCTTTTAAATACTGCTTTGTATTTTTTAGCCCCGGTGAACCGATCATTATGGCTTTTCTTGTCATATTTTAATTGCTTTTAAAGGTTTGCGTGTAGGCGATCGTAGCACGGTGTTAGGCCTGCGGCAGGGCAATGGTGCTTGCACGCTGTTAGTAGTTGGCCATTTTAATTCATTAATTATTTACTAAGTGCTATTGAAAGAAGTAAATTAAAATTTTTTGGCATTTCGTCTTTCAAGTTTAAAATGAATTTATTGTCGGTTTCAGATTTATCTTTTAGAAACTTAAATATTGGCGAAAAATATCGATAACATTTAAATGATGACATAATTTGGTTCTTGGTTTCCATTTTTGAAATGTAAGAGTATAGAACTGTCGCAGTTTTGATATTTATAAGATTCATTTTGTTTTCAAATCCGGGTTCTCTGCTTGTCCTTGGTTGTTTACCTATCAATGGTTCAGCCCAATTATTGTAGGTAGTCACAAACCATTCTTGATAAGATGCATTTATGGGAATATATTTTTTTGTGACCTTATTTTCCTCTAATTTTCCAATATAGATTGATTCCATAGTTGAATCGAATTGGCGAATTGTTGGATCAAGGATTGTACCTTCATTGTCAAGGGTAAGCCAAACGTGTGTCACTGTGGTGTTGTTTTTTGGAGCGTCACCGCAACTAATAGCATTTTTAATTTGTTTAATGTCGAGGAGTATGGAAATTGGAAAGCAAGTGGAAAAGCAAATTCCGTGTAGAGTTTCTGTCCCGAAAGTCTGGGAAGTA
>CALPON020000182.1 GCA_943325195.2 Sphingobacterium thalpophilum
AGGGCCTTCTTCTGCTCGGCGATGCGGTAACGCAGGGCGTCTGCTGGTTGGCGCTGAAAGGCAGAAAGATAAAAGTGTAAACTCTCTACCCAGCCCCCGATGAGAATTAAGCGGCTGATGTCGCTTCTCAAATTACTCTTCAGATAGGCATCACAACCGCGGTAAGCCAAGCTGACCAGCACCGTCATGCTGTCCTTATTCGCGATGTTCTTTTTAATACGGTTCATCGTCGCGGGGTTAAAGGCCCCTGTTAGCCCTAACTTGTCGGCTAAGCGCTGGATGGCCACCACATAAGCAATGGCATCTTGTGTCTGATTAAACAGACTGACATAGGCCAAATCGGCGCCATACACCCCCAGGTTCAGGGCACGGGACTGTTCCGTGAGATGCGCATCAACTGCCCGCGCAGGGCTGATTACTGAACGGTCATAGGGGACGCCGCTCTCCTGCACCAGCAAGGCGGTCAGAATCGGGGAGGGGATACTGAATAATTCGCCGCCGACATTAAAAACGGCAGATTGAAGCGTGTCCGCTCCTTGCAGCTGCGCCTCCTGCTCTTCTTCCACGCTTGAAGCGCAAGAAAAAAATAGGCCACTAGCCAATACGACAACACATAAGTGTCTTGTGAAAACAATCATCGGGGTTTTGATTTAAAGGGGTTATTATACTGCAAGTTGAGAAAAAAAACCGAGACCACAAAGTGCCCGCCAGAATTTTCGCGGCAGCCTCGCTTCAAAAACTTCGATTTTTTTAAGCGCAGGTCCGCTCCTCTCCGTATCTTCGGGTAAATTTAAAAACGTGTCTTCCCCTTCCAACGATACCATTGTCGCCCTTGCTACCGCGCAAGGACCCGCCGCCATTGCTTTACTGCGCATCAGCGGTCCACAGGCCCTACAATTGATCGACGCGTGTTTCTTCACGGTGAAAAAAGAAAAAGTGCAGACGGCCTTGCTACCGCCTCGTAAATCGGTGTTCGGCTTGGTGATGCGGGAGGGGGTCATTCTCGATGAGGTCCTCCTGGTCTTTTTCAAAGCCCCAAATTCCTATACCGGTGAAGACCTGATTGAAATTTCATGTCATGGCTCCGCCTATATTCAACAAGAACTTTTGAATTACTTCCTGGTCCTCGGTGCCCGCATGGCCGAACCGGGCGAATTCACCATGCGCGCCTTTTTGAATGGACGCATGGACCTCAGTCAGGCAGAGGCCGTGTCCGACCTCATTAACAGTAACTCTTCCGCTTCGCATCATTTGGCTATGAATCAAATGCGGGGTGGCTTCAGCAGTAAAATTAAAGAGCTCCGCGAGGGCCTCATTCATTTTGCGTCCCTCATTGAACTCGAGTTGGATTTTAGTGAAGAGGATGTGGAGTTTGCCGACCGCAGCGCCCTCCTCGCGCAGGTGAATAACATTCATCGCGTCATTCACGATCTGCTCACTAGTTTTACCCTCGGGAATGTAATTAAAAATGGTGTCCCCGTCGCGATTGTTGGCAAACCGAATGCCGGCAAGAGCACCTTACTCAACGCCTTGCTCAACGATGAAAGAGCCATTGTCAGTGACATTCCAGGAACCACCCGCGATACCATTGAAGAGGCACTCAGCATCGATGGCATTGTTTTTCGGTTCATTGACACAGCGGGTCTGCGCCTCACCGAGGACGTCATCGAAAAAATCGGACTCGAAAAAACCTGGTCCGCTGTCGCCAAAGCGGCCGCCATCCTTTATCTTTTTGATGCTGGACAAACAACGACTGATCAACTGGCCGAGGCCGTCGCTGAACTGAAACAACATACCCCCCAAGCCCAGATCATTTGTGTGGCTAACAAAGCAGATTTACTCACTGATTCCAATAGCCCAGCGCCTTTTCAAACCAACGCGGAACTCCTTTTTATTTCAGCGAAAGAAAAACAGGGCCTTGATGCTTTAAAAAAACGACTTCTCCAATTATACCAGTTAGACCAATTAAAGTCCGACGCGGTGATTGTCACCAACGCTCGGCACGCCGCCGCCTTGGGCTTTGCAGGCGATGCACTCACGAAGGTCCGAGAGGGCCTACAGCATCAAATCCCCGGCGATTTACTAGCACTCGATATCCGCTTCGCCCTCGATCAGCTGGGCAACATCACAGGGCAAGTCACGAACGAAGATTTGTTGACGAATATATTTACGAGGTTTTGTATCGGGAAGTGATTATTTCCGCAATACCCAACAAGTTTTCACTATTCATTTTAAACAATACCCAGCAATATAATTTTTTGATGAATTAAAAGGAATTTTGTTTTATTAATTCCTTAGTTAAAAACTATTTTTGCGTTTTACGTTTTAGTTTTGTGGCGAACTATAAATCGGCAGCAAACGCAGTTTGCTGCCGATAATTTGAATTAATAAGTTGATGAAGACATTTAATATTTCTAAACAATTATTTCTTCATTAACACCTAAACTTTCCTATTTTACCCTAATTTTGTGTAAAATCTAGCAGGATTTTACCCTAATTTTGTATAGTATAATTGAATAATTTACCCTAATTTTGTATTATGTTTAAAAGAGCGATATTGACTGAGCTCGAAAATTGGGCAGAAAAAAAGAATAGAAAACCACTAGTGATAAGAGGAGCAAGGCAAGTGGGAAAAACTACTGTTGTTAATCAATTTGCTCAAAATTTCGAACAATATATTTACTTAAACTTAGAAATCCCTTCAGATCGTAAGCCTTTTAATGATTTTAAGGATATAGAAACACTTTTACAAGCGTTATTTTTTTTGAAAAACAAAGAGTATTCAAAAAGAAAAAAAACTCTGCTATTCATAGATGAGATTCAAGAGGTGCCAGAGGCATTTAATGTTTTACGTTTTTTCTATGAACAAATGCCTGAAATTCCTGTGATTGCAGCGGGATCTTTATTGGAAACTATATTTAATACGAAACTAAGTTTTCCAGTAGGTAGAGTTGAATTTTTAGTAGTACGACCTGTATCTTTTATTGAGTTTTTAGAAGCTATTGGAGAAACAACTGCACTAGAACAAATTAATAAGATTCCATTAAATTCATTTGCACATGAAAAATTGTTGACGCTATTTCATACATATGCATTAATTGGAGGAATGCCCGAAATAATAAAAGAGTATGCGGAAACAAAAGATATTACCTCATTAACTACTTTATACGATTCATTAATTGCCTCTTATATTGATGATGTTGAAAAATACGCACACAGTAATTCGCAAACACAAAGTATCAGACACGTCATAAAAACAAGTTATTTTGAAGCAGGAAAAAGAATAAAGTTTCAAGGCTTTGGTAAATCGAGTTATGGATCAAAGGAAATGGGAGAAGCGTTAAGAACATTAGAAAAGGCTTTACTGCTAAGTTTGATTTATCCTACAACCAGTGCCAAATTGCCGATTGTGCCTGAATTACAAAAATCTCCACGCTTACAATTACTTGATACAGGATTGATGAATTATGCTGCTGGCATGCAAAAAGAAATAATTGGAACTACTGATTTAAATAATGTTTATCAAGGGACAATAATTGAACATTTAGTGGGCCAAGAATTATTGGCTTTTAATTTTAACGCCCTTAGCGCTTTAAACTTTTGGGTGAGAGAGAAAACATCATCAACAGCTGAAGTTGATTATGTCATTACTCATGATGGTAAATTGATACCTATAGAGGTGAAATCTGGTAAAGAGGGAAAGCTAAAATCCTTACATTTATTTATGGATGAATCTCCAGGAAAAATCGCAATTCGTTTATATGCAGGAGAATTATTAGTTACAAAAGTCATAACGCCAAATGGCAAAAATTATCACTTATTAAATTTACCTTACTATTTAGTTTCCCAATTGCCAAAATACATCGAATGGTTAAATAAGGATTTATCGAAAATAAAAAGTAAAAAATAGAAAATTCAATTTAATTTTGAAGATAAAGCACCGAAAAACGTTTGGCATAATATTAATTATCAACAATACATTTTTTGCGTTAGGAACAATTTTGAACTACGAATTACAATCTGGAAACTTATAAATCCTGTACCTGCGATTTGTGACAGGCGACCTGCAGGTCATCGAGAGAAGGTCTTCAAACGTGCTGTATCGGAAAGTAATCGACACAAAATAAAGAAACACCACACACATGTCAAAACCTTTCGAGATCATTGGCCCGTAAGGCTCCACATTGTTCTTGCCTTCTAGTCTAAAACGTTTGTAGGTAAAACGGTCTTAGTTTGTTAGTAAATGAAACCTTATCCCCGCCACTTATTTTAAAATTCAGCAAAGGATAAGGTTCTATTTTGTATCGCTTTCTATTCCCTTGTGTCTCTAATTAATGACCATTTTTCCTTTGTAGATTTTGCCATTTGCCTCAGCACTTAAGAAATAAACACCTATTGAAAGATCGTTTAACTGATAAGCGTTTTTGCCTGGTTTAACTTCAATAGTTTTTATGTGACGGCCTAAGTGGTCGGTGATCTTTATCTGCATAGTTGTTTCGGCAGTGATGACAAACTCGC
>CALPON020000183.1 GCA_943325195.2 Sphingobacterium thalpophilum
CGGCAGCTGGCTTTAAGGTAAAGGCAGATGATTTTGTAAACACATTAACACCAGAGTTGGTTGACCGGTATCGTTTGCCTGCGGGTGAGATCATTTACTTTTGTGAGAAGTAGTTCCTTTTGTTAGGTTTTTTGTCTTGCGTTGCGCCAGGGATGGAACGGCCTGTTTGAGCTCCGAAAAAACGATTTTTCCGGTGTTTCGTGACAATCGTTTTTGCGAGCGAGTAGTGACAGCCCGTTAAGGCGCCCCAATTTACTTTGTAATGCGTTCGGAATAAAAGTCGCTTAGTTTTTTTGTGATGAGTTTGTTGTCATATTTCGTTTCCATGAGTAGGCGTGCGTTTTTGCCTAAGGTTTGTGAATAGTCCTGGTTTTTTGTGCACTTGAGGATGGCTGCTACAAATTCTGCTTTTGTATTGGCGATGATGATGTCTTTTTCGTTGGTATAGTCGATTCCTTCTGCGCCGACTGCGGTAGTAATGATTGTTTTTCCTAATGCCATTCCTTCAATAATTTTAACCCGCATGCCGCCGCCTGAAAAAAGAGGAACGAGCATGATGGATTTCGAGAGAATAAATTGTTGCGCATCGGCGACCTCTCCTGCAATATGGACGCCTGTTTTATTCAGATTGAGCAGCCAGTCGGGCATCTTTCGACCTGCCAGATGTAGCTTTAGTTCAGGGTCCTGCAGGTGCACCATTGGCCATACCTCATTTACGAGCCATTTGATGCCTTCTTCGTTTGGTCGCCAGTCCATTGCGCCGATGTGAAAAATGCTGGGGAATTCTGCCGCCTCCGGATTTGTTGTGTATAAACTCAGGTCGGTGCCGAATGGAATATGGATCAATGGTATTTGGCAGCCTAGGTTTTTAAATGTTTCCAAATCGGTGGCGGTAATGGCGGCGATACCATCATATTTATTTAAATAACTTAATTCATAGTTCCGAAGGCGTTTGGCGAGGATCTTTAAATACCATTTTTTAAGTGGATTTTTAGTATTGGTTGCTAGGCGTTCCCAGATATGGAATTCGACATTTTGTGAGCGGAGGACTATTTTTGCTGAGCTGTATTTGCGAATGGTATCGACATAGGGAGAGACGTAGAGTGTTTCGAGATGAACGATGTCGAATGTCTCTTCTTTTAAAATACGAATGAGTGTCTGTTCAAATTCTACCGAAAAAAAGCGCTCGATGTTATAAGAACGCGGGGAAAACAGGCTCAGTAGGGCTTTCAGAGGCTTGATGCTTGTATCGATAAAAACGGCTTCGTAATTTGTTTTTTGTTTATAGGCAGTGTCTACCGTGTGGAGGTCAACAAAATGTTTGCTTGTGTTTACGGTCAGCACTTTAACGTGGTGTCCTGCGTTGAGGAGTCCCTGCGTTAATATATTCATTGCCAGCGCACCTCCATCTTTTGGTGGGAAGGGCGGTTTGCTGCAAATCTGAAGTATATTCATAAGATTGAAATATTTTCAGTAAAATTGCCTTAAAGGTAGTACTAACATTCACTTTCTTTTAATCTGAAGCTGAATATTTATGATCTTGCGGTAAATTATGGAGCGACACGAACGATATTTAATTACTGGATTTTCAGGATTTGTCAGTCGGCATTTTTTGAATTTCCTTGAAAACAGGGGCGAGAAGGCAGAGGTAGCGGGTTTGGATGTGCAGGCGCCTGATTTTGAATTTGGGGCTTACCGGCATTTGAGTTGTAGTTTTCACAAAGTAGATTTATTGGAGAAATCGGGATTAGAGCAGATTATCCGGGATTTTAAACCTGATTATATTTTGCATTTGGCATCGTATAGTAGTGTCGCGTATAGTTGGAATTTTCCCGCCAACAGTTTTGTAAATAACACGAATATTTTTCTAAATCTTCTAGAGTCTGTGCGCAGTGCGGGCTGTAGTTGCCGCATTTTATCAGTAGGATCCTCTGAAGAGTACGGAAATGTGCAGGAAACCGAATTGCCGCTTCGTGAGGATCAACCCTTGCGACCTTTGAGTCCGTATGCGGTCGCGCGGGTTTCGCAGGAAATGCTTTCGACTGTTTACAGTGCGAGTTACGGGATGGATATTGTGATGACGCGGTCTTTTAATCATGTGGGGACTGGCCAAAAAGAGGTGTTTGTTATTCCGTCTTTTGCGCGACAGTTGATTCAGTTACAAAAGAACGCTGATTCAGAAAAGACATTGATGACGGGAGATACAGAGATTGTACGTGATTTTGTGGATGTAAAGGATGTTGTGAGAGCCTATTATCTTTTATTTAAAAAAGGTAAGCGTGGCGGCATTTATAATATTTGCAGTGGAAAAGGTGTTTCGCTCAATGAGGTGATTAGCACGATGGCGGATTTATTAAAAATAGTGATTACCCTGAAGCGGGATTCGGGCTTGGTTAGACCGAATGACAACCGCATGATTATTGGTGATAACCGGAAAATTTGGGAAGACACTGGCTGGAAACCGGAGACGGATTTAAGGACGAGTCTGGGGGAAATTCTGAGCTCTTTTTCTGCTTGAATTATTTTTTTACCAGAAATTCGGGGAATGTTTTTCCTTCGATAAAATCAGCTGAATAAATATATTCATATACTTTATCGGCCCATTGTTTATGGCTGAGTGTGTTGTCGAATACCTTATAGCTGAAAGGTTTACCGAAATGAATTTTGATTACTTTTTTATCCGTGCGAAACATTTCATCCGGTAAAAAAAGCATTTCAATATTTGCTTTGATGCCGATGCGTTTACGGAACTGTGCAAAGTTGTAAAAGAATTTACTATTTGAACCTTCGATGAAGGTGGGGACAATGTCGCGTTGATGATCGATGGCCTGGGTGACAAAACTTTTTTTCCAGCTCAGGTCGCGGACCAAGCCGTTTTGTTTTCGTGATACGAGTCCGGCTGGAAAGATAAGCACTGCCCCGCCTTGGCGGAAGATATCTTCCATTGTTCGGAGTGATTTTGCGGAGGCGGCGCCGATTTTATTCACGGGTACGAATACCTCGCCGTAATTGGTGATGTTTTTTAGAATATCATTGACAAAAAAGTAGACATCGGGACGGATTTCGCCGACTGCTTTAATGAGGGCCATTCCGTCGAGTCCACCCAGGGGGTGATTAGAAACGACGGTCACATTTCCATTAACTGGCACATTCTGCGGGTTAATGGATTCAACTTTTGTTCCAATTTCAGCCAGGCCTTTGGCATTAAAGGCCAGGCCTTTTTCATCGCGTAGTTTCCACATGGTCGCATTAATTTCCTCCTCGTGGAGTTTTCTTTTTAACCAGCGGATAGCAAAACCCGGGAGCCATCTATAGAGTTTATAGGCTTTTTCCCGGAGGATTTTTTCAATATCGATGAACTTATTTTGTTCCATGTAAGCAGGCGCAAAGATAAGAGATTTGAATCAACATAGGCGGCTTATTATGCAAGTACAGGGTTTTTGACCGTATCAAGACCATCGCTTCCACCCTCTTCCCCCCTTTATTTCCGAGCAAATGTTAATTGTGGTTGGCCACAGGTGGCAGGAAATTGAAAAGGGATTACTGACACTAAAAAATTGCTATAATTTATAGCAAATTACCGCTGTGTTTTGTAGTAACTTTGTTAGCGGGGGTAGAAAAGTGGAGAGGCACATTGCACATTTAGACATTGACGATTTTTTTGTTGCCTGCGAGCGGGCGGTTAATTCCAAGTTGGAGCGCCTACCACTGATTATTGGCGGTGGTAAAGACAGGGGTCTGGTGGCGGCCTGCAGTCCTGAAGCTTATACATACGGTGTCCGTCGTATGATGCCGATTGGTTTAGCCCTTCAACTTTGTCCGAATGCAAAGACCCTGCGAGCCGATTTGGATTTGTACACCAAGTATTCGCACACCATTACTGAGATTATTAAAGAAGAGTCGCCGGTAACGGAGAAAGCGGGCATTGACGAGTTTTATCTGGATTTGACGGGGATGGACCGTTTTTTCGGTTGTTATAAGTGGACAGATGAGTTGATTCAAAAAATAAAAAAAGAAAGTGGGCTCAGTGCTAGTTTTGGTTTATCGGTTAACAAGACGGTTTCTAAGATTGTTGATGATGAGGGGCGGCAGACGGGGAAGCGGGAGATTGCTGCGGCAGAGGTGCGTCCTTTTTTGAATCCACTTTCCATTCAAAAAATACCATTGGTGGGGAGTGAGACCTATCAGTTACTCTCTCGCATTGGTATCCGTAAGATTCAGAACCTTGCGGAGACACCCTTAGAATTATTACAGGAATTACTTGGGAAAAACGGTAAGGAGATTTGGAAACGTTCGCATGGAATTGACACAGAGCCGGTGGAAGCATACAGTGAGCGTAAATCTATTTCGACAGAACATACTTTTGAGAAGGACACGATTGATGTATCGAAGGTTAAATTATTATTGGTTGCCATGGTTGAAAAACTGGCCTTTCAATTACGTCAGGAAGGCTGGCTAGCATCCACTGTGCACATACGGATTCGTTACGCCAA
>CALPON020000184.1 GCA_943325195.2 Sphingobacterium thalpophilum
GCAGGGGGCAGGGCTTGCAGAATCCCTGAAATACGGTTAATAGAAGCTCTTTTTTGATCGTAAGTTTGTTTTTTGGACTGAAAAGGAGTGTAATTCAACCATACGCGTTTTTGCTTGCCGATGGGATTTGGCGCAAAGAGGCCATAAATAAAGAGACCGGCCAGCATCAGCAAGGTCAGTAACCATGGGAATTGTTGGTCTGGAAACTCGCGATTTAAAAAAAACCTGAACTGGCTAATAAGTCCTGCGTGTGCCGCCTCAATATTGAGAAATAGCATGGCCATGAGAACAATAATTAAACGAAGAGTGCTTTTTGTCATCGTACAGCAAAAATATTAGGACATTTCTCCTAGAACGCCAGCCACAGAGATAAGGTTGGGTCTGCGGCCTTTTTTATCAAATCACTGTTAAATTTGGAAAAACCAAAGTTTAAACCTATCTTTGTCCTTCGAAATAACGAACAAACACGTAGGGGACGCAAAAAGTCCCCTATTTTATTGAAAAAAAATTGGTCACCAAAGAAAAAATAGAAGCGATTATCCGTGGGCATTTGCTCGATGGCCCTGTTTACCTCACTGGCATTAAAATCAGCTCAGATCAAGACATCCATGTTTATCTTGATGGCGATGAGGGGGTCACGATTAAGGATTGCGTGATGCTAAGTCGAGCCATTGAGGCCGAGTTGGAGGAGCAGCGTGCCATATTTTCGCTCGATGTGAGCTCGCATGGTGCTACTACGCCGCTGGCGATGCCCCGTCAGTATAAAAAACACATTGGACGCACCCTTGAAATCCGACTGAATGATACTACAAAAGCGGAAGGAGAACTTCTTCATGCAGACGATAAGGGGTTCGGGATTCGCTTTGAAGTGCGTGAAAACAAACCCCTTGGCAAGGGAAAAGTAACCGTTGAGAAAAAACAGGAATTTCTATATACCGAAGTAAAAGAAGTAAAAGTAAAACTTAAATATTAAACAACAGTAAGCTATGGAAAGCGTAAATCTGATCGAATCGTTTTCAGAATTCAAAGACATAAAGAACATTGACCGGGCAATGCTCATGACCATCATTGAAGATGTGTTTAGGAGCATGCTAATCAAGCGTTACGGAAGCGATAAGAATTTTGACATCATTGTTAATCCTGACAAAGGTGACGTTGAAATCTATAAGAACCGTAAGATTGTGGATGATGATTTTGCGGAAGACTCTTTTGATTTTGACGAAAATAAGCACATCAGTTTTTCAGACGCGCAGAAAATTGAACCTGATTTTGAAATTGGGGAAGATGTTTCCGAGAAAGTAAAATTGGAAGACTTTGGCCGTCGCGCGGTTCTCTCCGTTCGTCAGAACCTGGTTCAGAAAATTCTTGAGCTGGAGAAGAGTGAGATTTATAATAAATACAAAGAAAAAGTTGGTGATGTGATTACCGCCGAAGTCTATCAGGTTTGGAAAAAAGAGATCATGCTGATGGATGACGAAGGAAATGAATTATTACTTCCGAAAACGGAGCAGATTCCTTCTGACTTTTTCAAAAAAGGAGACACGGTGAAAGCAGTAGTGAGCAAGGTAGACATGAAAAACGGGACGCCGCAGATTATTGTTTCCCGCACGTCGCCCGTATTTCTTGAACGCTTGTTCGAAACAGAAGTGCCGGAGATTTTTGATGGCCTTATCACGATTAAAAAGATTGTCCGCGAACCAGGCGAACGCGCCAAGGTTGCCGTTGAAAGTTACGATGATCGTATTGATCCGGTTGGCGCCTGTGTGGGGATGAAAGGTTCTCGTATTCATGGTATCGTTCGTGAATTAAAGAACGAAAATATCGACGTCATTAACTTTACTAATAATTCAACCCTGCTGATTCAGCGCTCTTTAAGTCCAGCAAAAATTACCACCATCAAAATTGATGAGGAAACCAAGCGCGCGGAGGTGTTCCTGAAACCGGATCAGATTAGCTTGGCTATTGGAAAAGGAGGATTTAATATTAAATTAGCAGGGAAATTAACCGGCTATGAAATCGATGTGTTCCGCGATACAGACATTGATGTGGAGACGGAAGACGTTGATCTGGAAGAATTCTCAGATGAGCTCGAGGAAAGCATTATTCTAGCATTAAAAGCAATAGGTTGCGACACTGCAAAAGCGGTATTGGAACTGCAAGATGAAGAATTGACCCGGCGCACCGGCCTGAGCGATGAAGCCATTCGAGGCGTTCGTGAAGTGCTGAGTGCCGAGTTTGAAGATTAACAGGGTGCACTGGCACGGTTTTACGACTTTTCCTTAAAAGTCGCGGTAACATTTAAGAAAGAAAGCAATATATGTCAGAAGGCACAAAAACACTTCGATTAAGCAAGGTGGCCAAGGAATTCAACCTTTCCTTAGGGAAAATCGTAGAATTTCTGGGATCCAAAGGCCATGCAACCGATTTAAATCCCAATGCCAAAATTGGCGATGAGGAGTATCGGTTACTGCTAAAGGAGTTCTCGAGCGACAAAACCGCACGCGAAGAGGCCGAAAATGTAGCACAAACGGTTGTCCGCCAAAAGCGCGAAACAATTGTACTGGAAGAGGTAAAGCCGAGAAAAGGCAAGGAGGAGGAGCAGGAAGAGGTGGTTGTGATTAAAGATCTGACAAGCCCTGTGGTTGAAAAAGCACCAGAGGCGCCTGTGGTCGAAATGCCCGCTCCGCCTGCCGTAGAAACTGCCCCTGAGCTAGAAATAACGGAGGGGCCTAGTACAGGTCCTAAAGTTCTGGGTAAAGTTGATCTCGATTCTATGAACTTGCGGACCAAACCCGACAAGCGTTCAAAAAAAGAAGTTGAAAAAACTGCAACTGTGCCGACGTCCGCAACGGAGCCGCTTAAACCGGTTGCAGAGGAAATAACTCTTGCAGAGGAGGCGCCTGCACCTGCTGCAGTGGAAGTTACTGCGCCCGCAGCGGAAGAAAAAGACGCATCAAAATCAGAATTCCTCGAAACCAAATACGAGAAACTCGAGGGTCCAAAGATCCTCGGCCGTGTCGAACTACCGGTTGCAAAAGATAAAAAAGGCCCAGGTAGCGCCGCTGCCAGTTCCGCTGATAAGAAAAAACGGAAACGGATCCGGAAGGGTCTTTCGGAAGAAGAAATTAAAAAGGTTGGCAAAGAACAGTCCGCCATCGCGCGCGAACGTGCCAAAGAAAAATATGGCGATCCAAGGGCGAAAAAACCTGGAACTGCTGTACCGGGTAAACCGCGTCATGAACTGACAGAAGAAGAAATTCAGGCACAGATCAAGGAAACGCTCGCCCGACTCAGCGAAAAAGGAAATAAATCCAAAACATCTAAATACCGTCGTGAAAAACGGGATGAAATCCGTGACCGGAATGCCGAAAGAGCAGAAATGGCGGAAGCGGACAAGAAGTTATTGACTGTTGCGGAATTCGTGAGTGCCAACCAATTGGCGCAAATGATGAATGTGCAGGTCACGCAGGTCATTTCTACCTGTATGGCGCTTGGACTTTTTGTATCCATCAACCAGCGTCTCGATGCGGAAACGATTACCATTGTTGCGGAAGAATTTGGCTACAAAGTGGAGTTCGGTACAGCCGAAGATCTGGAAACCATTAATGAAGATGAAAAGGACACGCCGGAAGATTTGATTCAGCGGCCGCCTATCGTCACGGTGATGGGTCACGTCGATCACGGAAAAACCTCCTTACTTGACTTTATCCGTAAAGCCAATGTAGTGGCAGGGGAAGCGGGCGGTATTACGCAGCACATCGGTGCATACAATGTGAAGCAAGCTGATGGGCGCAGTATGACCTTTCTTGATACCCCCGGTCACGAAGCCTTTACCGCTATGCGCGCAAGGGGTGCAAAGGTGACGGATATCGCTATTATCGTGGTGGCAGCGGATGACAGCATCATGCCGCAGACCAAGGAAGCCATCAACCACGCTCAGGCGGCGGGTGTGCCAATGATTTTTGCTATCAATAAAATTGATAAGCCAGGCGCAAATCCTGATAAAATTCGAGAAGGCCTTTCTGCTATGAACATCCTCGTTGAAGAATGGGGTGGAAAATATCAGTGCCAAGAGGTGTCTGCTAAACAGGGTAAAAATATAGATCTGCTCCTCGAGAAAGTGTTACTGGAGGCCGACATGATGGATCTCAAAGCAAATCCTAAACGGAATGCAACAGGCAGCGTGATTGAAGCGAGTATGGAAGAGGGGCGTGGTTACGTTTCTACCATCTTGGTTCATTCGGGTACCCTGCGCATCGGTGATGTGATTCTTGCTGGTAGCTACAGCGGTAAAGTCCGCGCCATGTTCAACGAGCGGGGTCAGAAGGTGGAGGCCGCTGGTCCTTCCATGCCTGTAAAGGTCCTAGGTCTGAGCGGCGCACCGCAGGCTGGCGACAAGTTTAATGTCATGAAGGATGAGCGGGAAGCGCGCGAAATCGCGAACAAACGTCAGCAATTGCAGCGTGAGCAGGGTATCCGCAC
>CALPON020000185.1 GCA_943325195.2 Sphingobacterium thalpophilum
AGCCGGATCCTGGTTCAGCTACGAAGACACGAAATTAGGACAGGGACGCGATGCAGTGAAGGCACTGTTTAACGAGAACCCCGATCTTGCTGAAGAAATTGAGCAAAAGATCAAGGACATATTAAGTGCCGAAGCAGCACCAGCAGAAGCATAGCCGGTGGTTTTGATTGAGATTTGTTAAAGGAAGCGGGAGGAAACTCCCGCTTTTTTTTCAGTAAAATTAGTCTGCTTATTTTATACCAAAAACATCTGGTATTACTATAAATGGCAGCTATCATTTAAGGTAAGCGGGGATTTATAAGCCAGTGACTCTGCATTGGTTGTGTCACAGTTATGCCACGCATTTACTGGAAGGTGGAACCAAGTTTTGTTTTGTTCATGAGTTATTGGTGCACAGCAGTGGTCGCACCACCCAGATTTACACCCATGTCAGCACCGGGAGTCTTCAAAAGATCATATCACCTTTTGAAAGTTTATAACTATCATTATCTTTATAAAACAGCTACTGAGCTTCGCCAAGCAAGCAAGTGTATGGTTGGTGAGGAGGGAGTAGGAGTGGGTGTAAGTAGGTTACCAGCAATTTTAGAACGACACAATAAAATCATACATTTGACTTAAGTTAAAACGACAATGAGCCAACAATTTTACATTGCGTTAAACGGACAACAGACAGGACCGTTTACGATTGACAACCTAAAAGCAAAAAACATTCAGCGCGACACCCTCGTGTGGACTGAAGGTCTTGACAGTTGGACAAAAGCTGAACACATCGCAATTCTTAAAGATGTATTGCGGGCGACACCTCCACCTCTTCCAAACACGGAAACTAAAACAACTTCGCAGCAAGCGCCTCCGCCACCGACACCAACTCCTCCCGTTTTCAACGACAAGTATTTTGGTTACGAATTGGCTCGTAGACGTGAGAGATTATTTGCAACAATCATTGAGACAATAATTATTGCAGTTCCTATTCTCTTGCTTTTCGGTGACGACATAAGCGACAGCGACCCTTATAGTTTTGGTTCAATTGTAGGCGGCGGTATTTTATCCGCAATTCTGGGAGCAATTTTTTATCCAATGTGGGGCGGTAACCTTGGACACAAAATAATGGGATTAAAAGTTGTTTCCGCAGAAAACGGTGAGATTACAAGCAATGCAAAGACAGGAGCAATTAGAGAAGCACTCAAATCTGTTTTCAGTGTGGTTTTCATTCCTGTTGTTTGGTTGCTATGGGACGACAATAGGCAAAACCTATACGACAAAGTAGTTAAGACTTATGTTGTAAAAAAAAAGTAGGTACGGTAAAGAAAGTTTTTAGGGGTTGTTTCCTTTTTCTTCTGACCTTTTTCTTTATCGTTTTCTTGGCAGTCTGGGGTTCAATATACTTTTATATTGACGGAGTTCCTGCGGTAACCAATTTTGTTGTAGAAAGAACTCCTACTTCTGTTGACAAAGCAGTTGGTAGAGAACTTAGAAGAGAAATTTTACGTTCAGCATCAATAGACGAAGAAAAAACAGAACTCCTCACGGAATTTTATGCAGAATTGGGTTACGACACAAACACAAAGGTTTATGTAGTAAGAGCAAATGAATTTAACGCCTTTGCATTACCCGACAATTCAATTTTTGTTTTTGATCAAGTTCTCAAAGAGGTAAAATCCTATCCTGAATTAGCTGCACTGCTTGGACACGAATACATTCATATAAAGAACCGACACGGCATGAAAACTCTCGCACATTCACTATCAAGAGAACTGCTTACCGCCATCTTATCTGGTGGGGACAATTCCGACAAGTTCGTAAGTAATGCAAACAAACTTTTGACATTAAAAAACTCAAGGGACTTTGAAACCGAGGCAGATAAAGGCGGACTTGATTTTTTATTTCAAAATCATATCGACTTTAATGGAATGACCGAGTTAATCAAACGAATGGTAAAAATATCAGCAGGGGAAAGTGTTCCAGCTTATCTAAGCACACACCCGGACAGTGAAGACCGCTTAGAAACAATTGAAGAAGAAATTAAGGACAAGCAAAACAACTATGTTCACAGTGACAAACTTGACAACCTATTTCAGCAACTGACAATATTTAATAACTACAATTACTAATTCGAATGGAAGGAAAAACTCTGCTGGTAACAGCACCTACAAGAAATTGGCGGTTTAGTGATTAAATTAAGCTTTTTGCTTCGTATCAAGTTCAGTGGTGGTAGACAGTTTTCGTTTCCGAAATCGCCAACTTCTTTTAGCTGCAAAACGTTATAGCACATTTTAAATGACAACAAAATTTCAAATAAACGACCCCTCATTAGAATCTCAATGGAGAGCTATTATTCTATTTGGAAAAAACTCAGCGACATACAAATTTGCATTTGCTAAATCATTGCTCGTATTAATCGAACAAGAAAAAACAAAAATATCGCTTGATGCATTAGCAATACCATTCGCAAACTCAATTGTGGACCATTTAAAAAAAGTGACAAACAAGGCAATGCCGATTCGAGTAGGTTTATAGAAGGTTGTAGAAACTACATCAATGAAACAATTACAAAAGAAGACCTTTACAGTTTAACCGAAAAAGATGGTTTTGTTAATGTGGTTGACGCTTTCCAAAACGGAACGCAAAGCCTCAAACCGTTATGCGGCATGCTGACGGACCTCCAACACAAATTATTTTGTTAAATCTCTTGCGTTTTGTTACCCGAACAGGTAACTTTGGCAAGTGAGAAATTTGATTCGGGCGACATACGTATATGGGGACGCATTTTGGGACTTCTAAAATGCGCAGACAAAACAAGTTCAGGATAAAATTGACTGGATTATTGGAATTGTGCGGACATTACGTATGGTACCTGAAAAGTATTTCAAGCACCTGGAGGGTACCGACGGTCTATATGAAATCCGAGTAAAAGTGGGCAGAGACATTTATCGCATCTTCTGCTTTTTCGACAAAGGACAACTGGTAATCCTTTTGAATGGATTTCAGAAAAAATCCGAAAAGACTCCAAGGCAAGAAATTGAAAGAGCCGAACGATTAAAAAAACAATATTATGAAGACCAAGAAAAATAACAAATTAGTATCCTGGGACAGTCATCTCGACAAAAAGTATGGAAAGAATGGCACAGCGACGCGCAACAAGTTTGATGAGGAATTTGAAGCATTTAAAATAGGCGTCATCATCCAAGAGGCTCGAAAAAATCAGCATTTGACGCAAGAGGAGCTTGCATTAAAAGTTGGGACAACAAAAAATTATATTTCAAGAATTGAAAATGATGCCAGTGACATAAAACTCTCGACACTTATTCGCATTAGTCGTGAGGGTCTGGGTGGAGATTTGAAATTTAGCTTCGAGGCATAGACACGAAAGCACGGCCGCGTAACAGCAAGCAAATAAACGAATTTTATTACAAGCGTATTCATCACCTGTGCTCGTAGAAAAAGAGGCGGTGATGTTTTTTAAATTAAGACAAATAGAACGGGTAAATTTCTTAAAAAGTAGTGCAAGTCAATTTTGAGGAAGTATATAATAAGAACAAAGACATGGTTTACAACTTATCTTTGAACTATGTCCAAAATAGTGAGGATGCACAAGACATTACGCAAGATGTTTTTGTTACCGTTTATCAGTCACTCAATTCTTTTCAAGGGAAATCGTCAATGTCAACTTGGATCTATCGTATCACGATCAATAAGTGCTTGGATTTTCTAAAGGCAAGGCAACGCAAAAAGCGTTTTGGTTTTTTGTCTTCGCTTTTCTATGACAATAGCAATGATCTGAAACACAATCCACCAGAGCATAATCATCCGGGTGTTTTATTAGAAGACAAAGAAGCAATAAATGCGCTCTTTAAAATGATAAATGAATTGCCTAATAATCAAAGAACCGCTCTGATACTTCACAAGATTGAGCAAAAATTACAGGTCGAGGTGGCGGAAATAATGAACCTGAGCCCAAAAGCAGTGGAGTCATTGATTCAAAGAGCCAAAACTAGTCTCTCAAAAAAGTTAAATAATAGCGAAGGATAAAAACTTAAACGTCGTCTAATACTCAAATCAAAGCAAAATGGACTTAGATAATTTAGGGAGGATTCAAAAAGTGGAAGCGCCGACTTACCTTTTCACTAGAATTCTGCAAAAAATTGAAAGGGAAAAAAGAGAACGGCTGTCTCCCAGAATGGCAGTGACACTAAACCTTTCCTTGACAGTAGTGATTATCATTAATTTAATAGTTTTCATAGCTAGTCATACTAGATTAACCTCAGTTGAAAGCTATGCAGAATCCATACGCCTGACATCCGACAATAATTTATACAAATGAAAAAAGTAAAGGTGCTAAGCATCATTTCTAGCTGTTTATTTGCTGTCAATGTATTTTGGATTTGGTTTTTTATTTCACATAGACCACCGCATGGAAGGAATAAAGAGCCAAAAACGGTGATTAT
>CALPON020000186.1 GCA_943325195.2 Sphingobacterium thalpophilum
TCCCGCTCCCAGCCACTGTAGCGCAGGGGAACAAAGTCAAAATCATTGTTCTCAAACACTAGCCTTTTTTTCAACTCTTGCCGCTCACTTTGATACTGCACCAAAGCGCCGTGACGCAACAGTGTCTGTTTTTCGAAACGACGCTGCTGATAGTCCGCCGGCGCCTGCCGTTTGTTGGACCTATTTTCCAGCAAAAAACACTGCTGTCTGACACTGTCCTGTAGCAGGATGAGTTGATTCAACTGACGAAAATAAGTACGGTTCGGGAAGAAAAATAATTTACGAGGAATCAGTTGCTGAGTCGTCAGTTGGCCCCTTTCCAGATCCACCTGCCACATCAGAATTTCTCGGTGATAGTTGCCTTCGACCCGCTCTTCCCATACCACTGCCTTTCCATTGCGCTCAGAAAAAGCGACCTCCCGGAACACCTTTCCTCCTGGTGATGCATCATCACTACCGTCGTAGTAACTCAGCATTTTACAAGCGGCTTTCTGCAGAGCTTCGGTGTGAATAAAATCAACCAGACGCAAATCCGTACTCAGGCGACTCAAATAGAAATATGGCAGGGAGTCAAGTGCTGTGGCGTGCAGAAGGAAAAAAACCTGAGGTCCCGCTGGAATAATTTTTGTAAAATGAAGTTGTGTTAAAGGCGGCCCAGACAGCTTTTGTTTTGTAAGAATTTGTGCCTGCGAAATGCGCACCAGTGTCAGCGAGTCTGTTTGAACCTTCGGCACCGCCACATTGCCAGCTCCTGTGTAGTGTCGCTCGTAACCGGTAATTTCCTGATACGTCTGTAGATAATATAAGTCGCCCTCCGCTGATATCACATGCGCGCGAGAATACCCGCTAAAAGCATTTTCCGGAGGAAGCAGAAACCTTGAAATCAGTTGGCGGCGGACGGGATTGTAGAGCAGTACTGTCTTCCGGAGCATCTCATGATTACTGTTCGTCTCTGAAATAATTTGTAGCCGCTGTCTGCTATCGCACGAAAACTTAAGTTTTAAAGACGCCCCCGGATTACTTTTCTGAGAATACACTGGAATAAAACCCGAGAGGACCCCCGTGGAGTCTAGCACTCGCATAAACAGAGCCCGCTCGTTATTTAGGACCTTTTCAAAAATAAAATACAATTGACTCTGAGCCTCAAACAATACATAATCCAACTGCTCATAATCAAACCAATGGGCGTTGACACTGTCCATTTTCAGCGGATAGATGCGAAGGAGCTCCGCAGAAGGCTTCGCCCTTTTTTCTAAAATCAAATCGTGAAGCGCGCGATTATAGCGCAACACAAAAAAATGTGATTCGTGCGTATTAAGCAGATGCAAGGGGCTGTTTTTCTGATGGCCAGAAAAGATGCGACTGAAGTTCAGCGTTTGGGCAGGAAGGAGAATACAGTTCAGTAGGAGAACAAGTATTCTGACTGTTTTCATGGCCCTTTACTCCACGGTTACACTCTTCGCCAAATTCCTTGGCTGATCAACATTACAGCCGCGCATGACCGCGATGTGGTAGGAAAGTAATTGTAAAGGAACAACGGCTACTAAAGGTACCAGTAGTTCATCCACCTCAGGAATCTCAATGGCGAAATCCGCCATGGCTTTTACTTCGGTGTCACCGGCGGTGACTACCGCGGCAATTCGTCCCTTACGCGCTTTTACCTCTTGAATATTGCTCACTACTTTTTCGTAGTTAGCGCCTTTGGTAGCGATCACAAACACCGGCATTTCATCATCGATGAGTGCAATTGGTCCGTGTTTCATTTCCGCAGCAGGATAACCTTCCGCGTGGATGTAAGAAATCTCTTTCAACTTTAATGCACCTTCCAGTGCCACTGGGAACGATACGCCGCGACCCAGATACAGCGCATTGCGGCTGTCTTTGTAAGCAAATGCTATTTCACGCAACTGATCGTTGAGCTTTAACACCTCTTCAATTTTTGCAGGAATGGATTCCATTTCGTACAATAATTGACGGTAACGGCTTTCAGGCAAAGTGCCACGCACCTTAGCCATATGCAAAGCCATCAAGGTAAGTACGGTTACTTGCGCTGTAAAAGCTTTTGTGGATGCTACACCAATTTCTGGTCCCGCATGTGTATAACTACCGCCATGCGTTGCGCGGGCAATGGAGGAACCCACGACGTTGCAGACCCCGAGCACGGTAGCCCCTTTGGATTTGGCCATTTCAACGGCGGCCAGTGTATCCGCGGTCTCGCCACTTTGAGAGATGGCAATCACAATATCATCCTGATAAATAATTGGATTCCGGTAACGGAACTCTGAAGCATATTCCACCTCAACAGGAACACGTGCTAATTCTTCAAACAAATATTCGCCAACTAATCCTGCATGCCAGCTCGTGCCACAGGCAATAAAAATAATTCGTTTGGCGCGTTCAAATTTCTTTTCATGATCTTCAATGCCGCCCATCTTGATGTAGCCTTCACTGGCGCGGAGACGTCCCCTCATGCTATCCTTCACCGAACGGGGTTGTTCATAGATCTCCTTCAACATAAAGTGATCGTAGCCGCCTTTTTCGATGGACTCGAGTTCTAGCGTTAACTCCTGCACATAAGGTGTAATTTCTTTGTCTTTGAGGTTTCGGATTTTTATTTCTTTACCGCGACGCAGAATGGCCACTTGCTCATCTTCCAGATAAACGACATTCTTGGTGTATTCAATAATAGGTGAAGCATCTGAGGCCACAAAAAAATCATCAAGGCCAATACCAATCACCATGGGACTTCCTTTTTTCGCAGCGACCAATGTGTCTGGATCATTTTTATCCATCACTACAATGGCATAGGCACCAATCACCTGATTTAAGGCGACCTGCACCGCTTGTCCCATTTTTAGGTTATCGTGCTGACGAATTTCTTCGATGAGGTGGATAAGGACTTCTGTATCGGTCTGGGACTTAAATTCGTGCCCTCTTTTCATTAATCCCTCTTTGATGGAGGAATAATTTTCAATGATGCCATTGTGAATAATCACCATGTCACCAGATTGCGAATAATGCGGATGTGAATTGACGTCATTCGGCTCACCATGTGTGGCCCAGCGGGTGTGTCCAATTCCGACGGTACCACTCAGGTCTTTATCACTCGCAGAGGCAAGAAGTTCAGCGACCTTTCCTTTTTTCTTATAAACGTTCAGGTCTCCGGCAGGATTAATTAGGGCAACACCTGCACTGTCATATCCCCTGTATTCGAGGCGCTGGAGTCCCTTGATCAAAATAGGATAGGCCTCCCGCGTGCCAATATAAGCTACAATTCCACACATACAGCAAACTTGTTTGGTTTTTAAAGATAGTGGTTTTTAGCCGATCATTTGCAAAAAACTGATTTCCTTGGCGGTTAAAAAACGATGTTTGCCACGTGGCAAATCTTTCTTAGTTAAGCCCGCAAATACGACACGGTCTAGCTTAATAACGTCGTAACCGAGTTGTTCAAACATGCGACGAACAATGCGATTACGTCCACTATGAATTTCCACACCGACTTCCTTTTTGCCTTCCCCAACAAATGCGAGGTCGTCCACTTTAATCGGACCATCTTCTAGATCAAACCCTTCAACAATTTTGCGAAAATCGTCGGCACGTAAGCCTTTATCAAGGGTGACGTGATATACTTTTTTGACCCCGAATTTCGGATGTGTCAGTTTCGTGGTCAGCTCCCCATCATTGGTCATGAGCAAGAGACCGGTGGTGTTCCTGTCTAATCGCCCTACCGGATAAATCCGTTCTTTACAGGCCCCGACAATGAGGTCCATCACTGTTTTCCGTTCACGGGGATCATCTACGGTGGAAATATAATCCTTCGGTTTATTCAGGAGGAGATACACCTTGCGTTCAGATCGTACAGCGGAGTCGCCATAAGTGACCTTATCCCCTGGTTTCACTTTAAATCCCAACTGATCCACCACTTCGCCGTTTACTTTTACGACGCCACTCTGAATGAGCGTATCGGCTTCGCGACGAGAAGAAATACCAGCATTGGCGAGATATTTGTTCAAACGGATGAGCCCTTCTTCTTTCGGTTTTCCACTTTTATCTTTTCCAGTTGCCTCTTGCTTTTTAAAGGCACGGCCTTCCTCAAATTCTTCAAACTTTACGCGACGCTCCGGCGCTCCCTCACGCTCGGCACTCTTGCTGCGGCTCCTGGTTGGGCGCCCGTCTTCTGCACTTCCTTCCGAACGTTCACGCGGTGCACCATCGCGGCTGCTGCGAGCGGGACGTTCATCCGACCCAAATGACCTGCGGGCTGGACGCTCTCCACCAGAACTTCTTTCCGAACGCTCACGCGGTGCGCCATCACGGCTACTGCGAGCAGGACGTTCATCCGATCCAAATGAGCGACGAGCTGGACGCTCTCCACCAGAACTTCTTTCCGAACGCTCACGCGCTGCGCCATCACGGCTACTGCGAGCGGGA
>CALPON020000187.1 GCA_943325195.2 Sphingobacterium thalpophilum
AGCGACATCGGCACTCGATAATCGCACCCAAGCCATTGTTACAAAAAGTCTAGACCAGCTGGAAGTAACCAGAATTGTGGTGGCACACCGCTTAAGCACTATTAAAAGTGCCACTACTATTTATTATCTTGAGGCAGGGCGCATCGTTGAAAAGGGCAGTTATGAAGACTTAATGAACGCGAAGGGTAAATTTTACGAATTGGCACATCGACAGATTGAATAGAAGCGATTCTATCAAAGATCAGGTAAACTAAAAAACCTTTATCTTATCTTGATTTATGTCTGTCTTCAAAGCAATCTGGATTTATCCAGTAAAAAATGCTTGCAAATTTACAATTGACCAAGAAAACGTCCAGTGATCACTTTACTGAATCGCTCCCTTTTAATTTGAACTAAGACAGCTTCCCGTTTTCTATTGCAAAAAAAGTTGTTAAGGCCTTATTCTCGCACGTTCTAGTTCAAAAAAAAAACCACCTTGCGGTGGTTTTTTAGTAGCCCCTCCGATACAAATTTCGAACGAATTGCTAGAGGATACGCGGTTTCTTGCTCAGATTTGGGATTTGCATGGAACATCTTATTGATTCAAACTCGTAAGACCTCGGTTTTTAGTTTTTCGCATCAGCAAAAAATATAAATTTGAAATACTTAAGACGATTTTAATCGATGTCCTCCGAGTGCTTGGTTCTTGAAGATTTAAAGTTTATTTGGCGGCTAACAGCAAGGACTATACCTCTATTGTAAACTGGCATTGAAGCGCCCGGTAATTGTTTTCTAATAGGAAAAAGTGAGTGGGTCAATCGCAATCCAACAAGCCATTTTTCATTAACTGCAAAACCAGTACCTAGATTAAAAGAAAAGTCTTTATTACTAAAGGGATAAAGGTCTGTTTGGAAAAGAAACGCTCTGTCCGTATATTCTCCAGTATTGATTAACGCTGCTAATGTCGGACCAAATTCAAAGTAACCCTTTTTCCTGTTATATTGAAAGAGGATTGGGACTTCAAAGTAAGATAGACGTAAAAGATAATCGCCATATTTACGTTGACTGTTTCCACCAGTTCCTTTGCCAATCATACTTAGTTCAGACTGCATAGTCCAGCTTTTACTTATTTTTATCTGAACCCACATTCCACCTATCAGGGCAGGTTTTGGATGAGTTTTTACGGGATAGCCTGCAATGGTGTGCATTCCTAAACCTAATTTAAAACCAAATTTACATTGATTTTTTAATTTACCTTGAGACCAAACATCACGGCAAATAATTGAGATTACAAAAAAAATGAAAAACTTTTTCATTGATGACTAACGGAATTCTCATACTAAAATTGTGCTGCTAAAAGCGAACCCCGGCTCCACTTGAACAGATAACTATCGGATTGCAATCCTGCGGAAGTTTGTTTGCAGTAGCGCCTGGGGCTTGCTCTAAAATAAAAAAACCTTTCAGCAAAACTGAAAGGTTTTTTTGTAGCCCGTACGGGAATCGAACCCGTGTTTCATCCGTGAAAGGGACGTGTCCTAACCCCTAGACGAACGGGCCATCTTTAAGGGAATGCAAAAATACTATAATTTTTAATTTCCACCAAAAAAAATCTAAAAAAACTTGAGTGCTGCGCACTGCAACGAACAAAACGCTACAGCAAAGCTATAGGTCGCCCAGTCCCCAGTCGCTGCTTGCGCTTTCTTACCTTTTTTTCACAAAACATTTACGCGCCTTACTTGTCTATTAACTGTGAATTCCCGTTGAATTCACAAGACTTTAAGCCGATTTATGCATAACGCGCCTGACAATTATTGCTATTACAGCGACCTGCCTTCGCCAATGGCGTATCAAGAGGAGATCCCGGAGCCCAAAAAATCCGAGCTTTCCGCTATTGATATCGATCGCATTATTGAAATGGCCTGGGAAGACAGAACGCCTTTCGATGCCATCTATGCGCAGTTTCAGCTCAATGAAAGTGGTGTCCGGGCCCTCATGAAACGGCAACTTAGATTCAGCTCCTATAAACGCTGGCGCACAAGGGTCGAAACCTGCAAGACCAAACATACGGCCAAACGATCGACCGAAATCGACCGCTTTAAATCTGGCCTCCAACGTAGCATCACTTCTAACAGAATTTCAAAACGTTAATTATGAAACACACTTATCTATTCGCCGGGGCGTCCAGCCTTATTGCCATCAAAACTGCCGAAATCCTTCAAGAAGAGGGCCACCGGGTCATCGGACTTTCCACCAAAGAAAAAAACCATGCCTACGATGAATTTTTTACCATCCCAGACTATCAGGCGAACTCCCTCCCTGCTCTTGCGGACGAGCTAGATGGTTTGGTCTATTTTCCAGGCACCATTAATCTAAAACCGTTTAATCGGCTGACTGCAGCAGACTTTCAAACCGACCTTCAAATCAGTGTCCTTGGCGCCATAGCCTGTCTGCAAACTTATTTACCAAATCTTAAAAAGAGTCCGCATGCTTCCGCCGTGCTGCTCAGTACCGTTGCCGTGCAGACAGGCATGCCCTTTCACGCCTCTGTATCCATGGCAAAGGGCGCTGTGGAAGGACTCACGCGGGCCCTCGCGGCTGAATTTGCGCCGCTTATTCGCGTGAATGCCGTCGCCCCTTCTTTGACAGAGACCCCCCTAGCAGAAAAATTTATTAATACGCCGGAAAAACTAGAGGCTTCCCAGAAACGAAATCCCTTAAAAAAGGTTGGAAGTCCGCTGGAAGTAGCGCAAGCCATCGCCTTTCTTTTGAGTCCGAAATCAGCGTGGATCACCGGCCAGATAATGCATGTGGACGGGGGTATGGGAGCATTAAAAATCTAAACCAAAGTTTTTCTTTAGACGACTAAATCAGGGATGCGAGGAGTAAAAAAAGAACATTTGCCTTCTAAAATTTGTAAAATCTGTCAGCGCCCTTTTTCCTGGCGAAAAAAATGGGAGAAAAACTGGGAAGAGGTAGTGTACTGTAGTGACCGCTGTCGCTCTGCTGCAAGAACCTCTGCTCAATCCGATTCAAAAACGAAGCTCTGATTTATGAAACGTTCTATTGTCTGGTTCAAAACCGATCTCCGCCTGCATGACAATGAAACCCTGGTGCAAGCTATTCAGCACAGTGATGAAATACTGCCGGTGTATTGCCTTGATCCAGCAGATTTTGTAGTCTCTGCAGAAGGACTTTATAAAACTGGAAGTCACCGTACTGAATTCTTATTGGAAGCGCTCCAAGATTTGGATGCGCAATTAAGACAATTGGGTTCGGGTCTTCTTTTGCTTCAGGGGGATAGCCTCGAGCAATTACCAAAACTTGTCCGCCAATACGGCGTCTCAAAGGTTTACGCCAAAAAAGAAGTTGCTCCTGAAGAGAAAAAAAGAGCGATTGCTCTGGAGAAAGAACTTTGGAAAAGTAATTGTCCCCTCGAAACATTCAGCACCAGCACCCTCTATCATGCTGTAGATTTACCATTTTCTATTAAAGATATTCCGGATGTCTTTACGAAATTCAGAACACGTCTCGAACGGGATGCCTCTGTGCGTGCCATCTTTGAGGCGCCTGTAAAAATTAAATCGCCCTTTATCCCTCCTTTAATCCTACCCTCGCGGGAGCAACTCTGTCCGCTGCCCCTACCTGTAGATGAAAGACGGGCACTTTTATTTCGCGGTGGTGAAACGGAAGGTTTGAAGCGCCTGAATTACTATTTTTCAGAATCGCATGCCATTTCGCGGTACAAGGAAACGCGAAATGAAATGATTGGTCCCGATTATAGCAGCAAGTTTTCTGCCTGGCTGGCTATTGGCTGCCTGTCACCTCGCGAAATTTACTATGCCTTAAAAGAGTATGAAGCCGTCTCCGGCGCCAATGAATCAACCTACTGGCTGTATTTTGAATTGCTATGGCGTGATTATTTCCGCTTCATGATGAAGAAGCACCGACACAAATTATTCCTCTCATCCGGCATCAAAGAGGACTTTCCTTCTGATTCTGTTTTGCAGGATCCGGAACTTTTTGAGAACTGGAAAGAAGGAAAAACGGGTATTGAAATTGTGGACGCCTGTATGATCGAATTAAAGCTCACAGGGTACCTCAGTAACAGAGGAAGACAACTTGTTGCGAGTTTCTTTATCAATGACTTGAAGCTCGATTGGCGTCTGGGTGCGCAGTATTTTGAACAACAACTGATTGACTACGATGTCTGTTCCAACTATGGCAACTGGGCCTATTTGGCGGGAGTGGGTAATGATCCCCGTGGCAAACGTTATTTTAATCAGGAAGCACAGTCCCAAACCTATGATCCGAAAAGGGAATTTAGAAAATTATGGTTGAACTGATTGGGACCCTTATTCCCTTCTTCCCGGCAGAAAAACATTTTGATCCTTCAGG
>CALPON020000188.1 GCA_943325195.2 Sphingobacterium thalpophilum
GTAAAGACCACATCTTTGTTATTAGTTGTAAAACCGGTGGAACTGGTCCATGTATAAGAACTCGCTCCCGCTGGTCCCGCTATGGTCACGGGCGTATTATAGCACACCAGCTGGCGGGGAGTCAAGCTGAAATTAAGGACCGGGTTGACCGTGACTTGAACGACATTGGTATTGCTGCAGACGATATTTCCACCGACAAAATAGGCGGTAATCGTGTAATTTCCGCTGTAGGACGGGTTCGGATTGTATACCGTGGCATTGGCCCCGGGATTCGTGAAATTATTGGGTCCCGTCCACTGGTAGGAACTGGCGCCAGGCGCGCTGGACTGCAATGACACATTGTTCGGCATACACACCGGTCCAGGGGGAATCACGGTGATTGTATTAACTGGCACCACATTTAAAGCAATAGAGGAAGTGGCCACACAAGTAGTCGTGCTAATCTGAAACTTTGCCGTGGCATAATAAACACCTGAGCAACTGACCTGCACGGAATCTAAATTCACTAGCTGTCCCACCCCACTCGGCAGACAAGGTCCGGTCCAGTTATAACCCAATGCAGAATTACCGGCGGATACCGACATGGTGACATTGGCTTTCTGACATACTTGGGCAGGACTCGTAATGATTGGCTGCGTTACTGGCACAACAGAGACATTGACAACGGCCGAAGTGGTGCAGACGGCTGATCCGCCAGTAAAGATGGCCGTTACCGAATAATTACCATTCTGTGCCGGCAAAGCCTGAAGGATGAGCGGATTTTGCGATGTGCTAAAAAACGATTGCGGTCCGAACCAGCTGAAACCACTTGCCTGCGCGGCGACGGCATTTAGACTTAGCGGCGTACTTTGACAAATTACATTTGCAGGCGAAGCAGAAGCGGATACCGCATTGGTGCCAACCACCAGAATGCTGGTCGTCGTGGTAACCGGACATTTTATACTGTTGTTGTAGTAGATACTGGCGGTAGCTGTATAGACACCCGACTGCGAGGGATTCATATTGCCCAGATTAACCACCGGTCCGGATTGCGCAAGGGGATTATTACCCTGATCAAACCACTGATAATCCGTCCCACTCCCCAATGCCGCCGTCAATTGAACTGAGCCGAATTGACAAATAGCAGTCGGTGAAGTCGCCGTTAACTGATTATTGGGGGCTACATTAATTTGCGTGGTTCCTGAGCGCACACAACCATTGATAACAGTGCTTACTGAATAAATACCAGCGCAACTGCTGGTGAGATTGTTAATGTTGATGATGTTACTGTTGACATTCAGGTTCCCTGAACAACCTCCCGTTACGAGATAATTGCTACCACCAATAGTGGTTGTAAAACTAGCATTGGATCCAAAACAGAAGTTGAAGGCATTCGTAAAGGTGAGCGCTGCAGGCTGAAAAACGGTCAGTGTCACGTTGACCGAGTTGGTCACAGGTCCAGTGTTGGAAGTTCCATTCCCCGTCAGCGTATACGTGTAAATACCAACCTGGCTTTGCATAATGGTAAAAGTGGGCTGCACCTGCACAGGCGCTTGTCC
The DNA here is from genome assembly GCA_943325195.2 of Sphingobacterium thalpophilum. Taxonomy (GTDB): domain Bacteria; phylum Bacteroidota; class Bacteroidia; order B-17B0; family Aurantibacillaceae; genus Aurantibacillus. Next base: position 1,539 of record CALPON020000188.1, read on the forward strand.
CGGCGCCGCCAGAAAATAAGTGATATTGCTAATGTTATTCCAAGTAGGACTTACCTGTACCGTCTGGTTTGGACACGCGGTGAAGGCCCCTACCGTCAACTGCCCAAGGCTCTTGCCAGCCAGGAGTAACAAAAATACCGGAATCAAAAACGATCTTGCAATCTTCATATCTTTAAAAAGTCTCATTCTGTGGTCTTGAGCAAGACTAAGTATGTAACAAAAATAGTAAATATAAGTATTTTACTGCTGTTCTTAACTAATCCAGACCTCTATTTTACTCAATAGTTGAGCATAATTTTATTAAATAACCATTGTTCACAAAAAGGGCAATCGAGCGGGTGCCTGGGAAAGCAGATTTATCGTGATTCCTTTCTTTTAAATCGGAAATTCGTATCTTTCCATCCCATTCTTAAACTATGAAAGGTATTATACTCGCCGGTGGATCCGGTACCCGTCTGCATCCGCTAACACTCGCAACCAGCAAGCAAATGATGCCGGTATACGATAAACCAATGATCTATTATCCGCTTTCAGTCTTAATGATGGCTGGTATCCGGGAAGTCTTGATTATCTCGACACCGCACGATCTGCCGAATTTTGAACAACTCCTGGGCAATGGTGAATCACTCGGTTGTAAATTCACTTATGCTGTGCAGGAAGTGCCGAATGGTTTGGCGCAGGCATTTGTAATCGGCGAAAAATTTATTGGTCAAGATAAAGTGGCCCTCATCCTGGGAGATAATATTTTCTACGGCGTAGGTCTTGGCGGGAATCTCAAAAAAATAAATGATCCTGATGGAGGGGTGGTTTTTGCCTACCACGTCAGCGACCCAGAACGCTATGGTGTGGTGGAGTTCGATGAGAACAACCGCGCTTTATCGATTGAAGAAAAACCAACTGCGCCTAAATCCAATTACGCTGTTCCCGGCCTCTATTTTTATGACAATGATGTTGTAAAAATTGCAAAAGAATTAAAACCGAGTCCCCGTGGTGAGTACGAAATCACCGACGTGAATAAGGAATACCTCCGCCGCGGAAAATTACAGGTGAGCATTATGGACCGTGGAACTGCCTGGCTGGACACCGGTACTTTTGATTCCCTCATGCAAGCGGGTCAGTTTGTTCAGGTAATTGAGGAACGTCAGGGTCTGAAGGTCGGCTGCATTGAAGAGGTGGCTTTTAACATGGGCTATATTGACGGTGAGCAACTGCGTAAAATAGCGCAAGCCCTCACCAAAAGTGGCTATGGCAATTACCTTCTTGAAATTTCAAAACATTAATATACCCGCTTGAAAGATCTTTCTGTTTTATCGGGACTTTTTGCTGATCACCTCAGCACTTATACAGCTGCTCTCTCCGGCCAGAAGCCAAGGGAGCTTTATGAGCCCGAAGAATACATCCTGTCACTCGGCGGTAAACGCCTACGCCCTCTACTCGCTCTAATGGCCTGTGAGGTGTTCAATGGTGCTCCGGAGAAGGCTCTAGACGCTGCATTGGCGGTGGAACTCTTTCACAATTTCTCATTGGTGCATGATGACATTCTCGATGCCGCTCCTTTACGAAGAGGTAAAGAAACCATCCACACCCGCTGGAATCAAAACATCGCCATTCTCAGTGGGGACGTCATGCTCGTTAAATCTATGCAAGTGCTGGCCTCCTATGAACCAGAACTTTACGTGGCCCTCTGCAAAACCTTTCAAATCACGGCGGTAGAAGTTTGCGAAGGGCAGCAAATGGACATGAATTTTGAAAGCACAGAAGTCGTGCAGGTGACGGATTATATTGAAATGATTAGTCGCAAAACCGCTGTTCTTCTCGGCTGCAGTCTGCAAATGGGTGCAATCATTGCAGGGACATCGGCTGAAAATCAGAAACTCATCTATGAATTCGGCCGTCACCTTGGCATCGCTTTTCAGCTACTCGATGATTTACTGGATGCATTTGCAACAGAAGATAGCGGTTTCGGAAAACAAATCGGGGGTGATATTCTTGCTAATAAAAAAACCTATCTCCTGCTGAAGGCCATTGAATTGGCAACTGCTGAACAAAAATCAGAAATCGCCACTATTCTTGCACTTCCGCCTTCACAGGAAAAAGTAGTGGCCATGCTTCGTCTCTATCATGAACTTAGCATTGCTGCGATCTGCCGTCAGGAAGCGGATCACCATACCAGCAGCGCCATCGCATCACTCGAAGCTTTGCCGATAAGTGCTGATCACAAGGCTGCCCTCCAGGGCTTCGCTAATCAATTGCTCAATCGGCTTTATTAATGGACAGTGCTGACTACCGCCACCAATGCGACATACAAGTGCGCTTTAATGATATTGACAAAATTGGTCACGTCAACAATGCGGTCTACCACTCCTACTTGGAGCTAGGCAGGGTGCATTATCTCAATGACGTCATGGAAGGAACAATAAACTGGGATGAAGAGGGGTTTGTGTTGGCCCGCACCGAAATCGACTATCTGCGTCCCCTCTACCTCCGAGACCAGATTTCTTGTTTTACGCGCTTTGAATCTGCAGGAAATAAGAGCTTTATATTAAAAAGCAGTATTTGCAGAAAGACAATGGACGGCTGGGAAACCTGCTCCACTGCTCTTACTACTTTGGTATGCATGGACTATACAAGTGGAAAAAGTAAGATTCTACCCCAGGCGTGGCTTGAAAAAATGGAGACTTTCGAAAAGAAATAATCAGCGGAAAGCGTTTGTTAGAGAAGTAAATTTGCGGACAGAAGAGCGGGAAAAACCAAATCACACCGGAGCGTATTTTAAATAAACACATCGCGGAAGCATCGCCTCTGATGTTTTTTAAAATACTTAGACCTTCACAC
>CALPON020000189.1 GCA_943325195.2 Sphingobacterium thalpophilum
CGCATTCATAATCGTGCTTTACCGAGAGGGATTAAGTGTTAATTTTTTAATCTTCGGAATTCTTGCCGCCATTCTTTTTGTTCTGGCACTTATTATTCCTTCCCTCAGTCTGCTCATCACGCTGGCCATTATTGGAGCCAGTTCGTTTCTGTTTGTGAAACGTAACCGAAAGAGTGTCATTATTATCCTACTCATATATGGCGCCGCCGCCGGCGTCGTCCTCGGCACCAACTATGTTTACAATCACCTCGAATCCCATCAGAAGGTCAGAATAGACGTATTACTGGGCAGAGGGACGGTTAATTTAAAAAAAGAAGGCTACAATGTTAATCAGGCTAAGATTGCTATTGGTAGTGGTGGCTTTCTTGGAAAAGGCTATTTGCAGGGTACTCAGACGAAATACGATTTTGTGCCAGAGCAAGATACCGATTTTATTTTTTGTACCGTGGGAGAGGAATGGGGTTTTGTGGGCAGTCTGGTCGTGATCTTTCTTGAATTATTCTTAATTCTGCGCCTCATTTATTTATCGGAGCGACAGCGCTCGGATTACAGCAGGATATATGGTTACGGGGTCGCAGCCGTATTATTTTTCCATTTGGCGGTGAATATCGGCATGACCATTGGTCTGATGCCAGTAATTGGGATACCCCTGCCATTCTTTAGTTATGGTGGTTCGTCGCTCTGGTCTTTCACGATCTTGCTTTTTATTTTTATTAAGTTGGACGCAAATCGTCTGCTTATTCTGCGCTAGCTAAGCAACCAGATGATAGGCCAGTTGGGGCGAATTGGTCAGCGAATCTGAAATCAAGAACCTGTAAATCGGTTTTCTTGAGGGTATCGATGACTAAAGCTCCCTTGGAACTCCTCTGCTCTTGACCAGGCGACTCTCAGAAACTCGGGTCCCTATCCCACTTTTTTTATTCCAGGACAAGGGTCAGTCGGGCGTTTGCACATCCCTGGGCATCGGGTACCAGTAGAATCTTTTGTCTCCGCCCCGCCAAGCATTTTTATTAAGGCTTTTTAATCAGCAATTTTTGAAGATTTAAAGCGGGGTTCGCTGCCTTTTTACTATTTTTAAGGCTTACAACCCGCGTGAAAAAGCCTGCTAAATACACCTTGTTTTTATGGATCCTGTTGATGGGTCCTTTTTTATCTTTTTTTCTGATTATCCTTTTGGTAAACATGGGACTGTTTGGTGATTTGCCAAAGGTGGATGAACTCTTGAATCCGAAAAATAATCTTGCAACTATTGTTTATTCCGGAGACATGAAAATACTGGGCAAGTATTACAGTGAGAACCGGGTCAATGTCAACTTTTCAGAACTCGATTCAGATATCGTGAAGGCCCTCATTGCCACGGAAGACGCACGTTTTTATGAGCACAGTGGCGTAGATGCTAAGGCCATCGGAAGAGCCATGACTGGATTTGCACGTGGCGGTAATCAGGGTGGCGGGAGTACCATTTCACAACAACTGGCGAAGATGATGTTCCCTCGGGAAAATCTCTCGAAAATAGAATTGGCAGTGCGGAAGGTAAAGGAGTGGATCATCGCATCTAAACTGGAAAAATTATATACCAAAGAAGAAATTCTTTCCTTGTATCTTAACAAGTTTGATTTTCTAAACCTTGCTGTTGGCATCAAGTCCGCCGCGCAAATCTATTTTAACCGTGCGCAAGACAGTCTGAACATAGAGCAGGCCTCCATGCTCGTGGGGATGGCTAAAAATCCCGCTTATTTTAATCCGATTCGTTATCCGGAGCGCACCCTGCAGCGTCGCAACGTGGTTATGAGTCAGATGTTAAAATATGGGTATTTGTCGGAGCAAAAGTTTGACAGTCTGAAAGCGCTGCCGCTCGATCTGTCCTTTCGCCCCGAAAATCACAACGATGGTCTTGCGACCTACTTCCGTGAATATCTGCGTGACAATTTTATGGACGCTTGGTGTAAAAAACACATAAATCCCGAAACCGGCAAACCCTATAATATTTATAAGGACGGTTTGAAGATCTATACAACAATTGATTCGCGGATGCAGGAACATGCGGAGCATGCTGTAAAGGCGCATATGACCGAACTGCAGCGCTCTTTTAGTAAGGAATGTCTGAATAAAAAAAACGCACCCTTTGCATGGAATGTCAACAAGAAAGAGATAGATGCCATCATGATGGCTTCCATGAAACGAAGCGATCGCTACCGTAAAATGAGGGAAGATAAAATTCCTCACGATGATATTGTGCAGTCATTCTATAAGCCAGTACCCATGAGGGTTTACAGCTTGCGTGGCGATATTGATACGGTACTAACCCCCTACGATAGTATTCGGTACTACAAAAGTTTTTTACAGACGGGCTTTATGGCCATGGAGCCGCAGACGGGTTATGTCAAAGCCTGGGTGGGGGGTATAAACTATAAGCACTTTAAATACGATCATGTGAAGGTCAGCAAACGACAGGTAGGATCTACCTTCAAGCCCTTTGTGTACGCGCTGGCTATTCAGGAAGGGTACTCACCTTGTCACCAAGTTCCGAACGTTAAAACGTGCATCCGCACAGAGAGCGGCGTGGACTGGTGTCCCGATAACAGTGATGGTCCCAATGATAAAAACATTGGTAAAATGATTACACTCAAAAAAGCGCTGGCTTTGTCAATAAATTACGTGACCGCTTGGGTGATGAAGCAGTATGGTCCGCGTGCAGTAGTTAATCTCGCTCACCGTCTTGGCATCACCGCAGATATTCCGGAGGTACCTTCCATCTGCCTTGGCACAGCGGACATCAGTGTTTATGAAATGGTAGCTGCCAATAGTACTTTTGCAAACAAGGGCACCTATATTCAACCTACCTTTATTACCCGCATTGAAGATAAGAATGGAAAGGTATTGGAAGAATTTATCCCTAACAGTGATGAAGTGTTCAGTGAAGAGAAAGCTTACGCCATGATTCAACTGATGCGGGGTGTGGTAGATGGTGGTACTGGTAGTCGTCTGCGTTTCCGACACAAACTAACAAATCAGATTGCAGGGAAAACGGGAACAACTCAACAGAATGCCGATGGCTGGTTTATGGGCCTCACACCGGAGCTGGTGGCTGGCGTATGGGTCGGGGGTGAGGATCGTTCCATTCACTTCAACTCCATGGTAGAAGGGCAGGGTGCCAGTATGGCCTTGCCAATATGGGGACGGTTTTTCAGTTTGATTTATGCTGACCCGAAACTAAAAGTCAGCAAAGGAGATTTTCCAAGACCAGAACATCTGGATCCGAATCTTGAAATGGATTGCAGTAAGTACGATAATGCAATTATTGAAAATCCGGACGAAGAAAATCCATTTGATTAATTAAATCATGCAGTTTCTTGTTCGCTATAAGTATACACTGCTACTCATTCTTGTCTTTATTACTGCCGTTTTTTTAGTTAAACCATTCGGTGATTTTCCGCTTAACGACGACTGGTGTTATGCAAAGTCAGTTCGGGTTTTCCTTCAAACTGGTGAGATTGACATTGGTTTTTGGGCAGCCGCCACACTTGCCACTCAAATTATCTGGGGAGCTATCTGGACTAAATTGTTTGGATTTTCTTTCGTGGTCTTGCATGCTTCTACTTTATTTTCTGCTTTTTGCGGCTTGTTGCTGTTTTATTTTTTGGTTAAGGAGTTAAGCAAAAGCCATACGCACGCCTTCTTCGCCACACTTAGTTTTTATTTCGTGCCTGTTTACTTCAACTTAAGTTTTACGTTTATGACAGACGTGAATTTTATTACGCTATTGCTGTTGTTTACACGCTTGAGTTTTCAATATTTTAAGAGTGAAAAGTTAATTTGGCTTCTGCCACTGCTGCTCACATCGCTGGCCCTGGTTCTGCTAAGGCAGTTTGGTTTATTTGCTTCAGCAGTTTTTGTATTGGCCTCTTTGTTGCGCCGTCCGCGAAGTATGCAAACTGTTTTATCCGCCGTTTTGGTGCTGGCTGTCACCTATTGCGCCCTTCACTATTACGAGAATTACCTGAAACATTATTTACCGGATTATGCGTTCTACAAGTTTTCCGGAAAGACTTCTTTTTTTACTAGCGAAGTTTTAATGTTGTATCTCGAACGCTTTAAAACACGATTACCAGTTACAATCTCTGTGATGCTATTTTATATGATGCCTCTGGCAATTGCGGCTCTGCCCGTATTATTCAGATCAACATCCACTTCCAGAAAGGTCGGCTTGCTGCTGGTTTCTGCCTTCATCACCATCGTGTTTTTGAAAGATAGCACTGTTTTGCCCGGCAACATTGTAAATAACATGAGCGTAGGACCCGAAACGTTTGCACATAATTTTCTTGGATTTCCTTACCACAGTTATAGTGGCCAGTTTACGAGAGCTGTTGA
>CALPON020000190.1 GCA_943325195.2 Sphingobacterium thalpophilum
CGGGTGGATCATTACTGTCGCCTATTCTGGGCGGTGCATGTGACGCATCACAGCAGTGAAGAATTTAATCTCACCGTTGGTTTCCGTTCTTCTGTCTTTCAACCACTGTACCGCTTTATTTACTTTATTCCGCTCGCTTTCTTTGGATTTAAAGGCATCGACATCATGTTTGCATATAGTGCCACTCAGATTGTAGGAATCCTGGTCCACACGCAAACTGTTCGCCGACTCGGTTGGTTGGAGTACATCATCGTAACGCCTTCACATCATCGTGTCCACCACGGCAGTAACGCCCGTTACCTGGATAAAAATATGGGTATGTTTTTAATTGTCTGGGATAAATTATTTGGCACCTTTCAGGCAGAGCTGGATGAAGAGCCGGTGCGTTATGGTCTGACCACTAATTTGGAATCAAAACATCCATTGCATGTTGTTTTTCATGAATGGAAAAATATTTTTAAAGATGTCCTTAATCCACAATTACCACTCCGTGCAAAATTCATGTATGTATTCGGGCCTCCCGGTTGGAGTCATGATGGCAGCAGAAAAACCAGTCAGCAGTTGCGACAGGAACTAGAAAATTCGACCCGTAAATGAGCGATACACCCGCTGTTACGCGCCTTAAGAAGCTTCGCACCTTACTTAAAATTGAACGGGATGAGGACTTCCGTCTTTATAACGATTTGTTTTTGCGTGTCAATCTGGAACAGAGACGGAAGAATGGTGTAACCTGGTACCCGGTAAAGCTCAATAATGAAGAGTTAGGCTCGGGAGAATTAATGCACATTGATATCGAACGCACCAGCCATCTGGATCAGCCGCATAAGTTTTCGTCCGGAAAAAATGTGAGTCTCTTTTCCAATACAAATGGAGAAGAGCAGAGCATGACGGGCACGATTAAAATGGTGAGTAAGAACAGCATGAAACTTATTCTGCATGCGGATGAACTGCCAGACTGGTGCTATGAGGGAAAATTAGGAATCAACATTCAGTTTGATGACAACTCCTACACCGAGATGCAAAAGGCGCTGGAAGTATTGACCGAAGCAAAAAATAGCAGAACTGCAGAGTTGAGGGATATGATTGAGGGTGATCTGCCTGTCCGCTTTGAAAAGCCCGATGAAAGCATTTTAGTCCCTGGCCTTAATCTTTCACAAAATCGCGCCCTGCGACATGTTCTGGCAGCGGAAGACATTGCCGTCGTGCATGGTCCACCGGGCACCGGTAAGACCACCACGCTCGTGCAGGCCATTCGTCTCACGCTTGAAAAGGAGCGACAGGTCCTGGTATGCGCGCCGACTAATTCTGCGGTGGACTTGCTGACAGAAAAACTACGGGAAGCGGGAGTGGATGTGCTACGCTTGGGACATCCTGCGAGAATCTCTGAGGATCTCATGAAAAGCAGTCTGGACGGCCGCACGCTTGCATCGCCTTATTATAAAGACATTCGTCATCTTCGTAAAAATGCAGAAGAATTTTTCCGCATGGCGGGGAAATTCAAAAGGAGTTTTGGAAAAGAAGAAGCGCAGCAACGCGCGGCTTATTATACGGAAGCCAAAACTTGTATCCGTGAAGCGAGGGCATTAGAAGATTACATTGTTGATGAACTTTTTAAAAGCGTTCAAGTCATCTGTTGCACGCCAGTAACCAGCACACACCGAGGACTTTCAAGAAAAAAATTCAACACGCTTTTTTTTGATGAAGCGTCGCAAGCCCTGGAGCCTATGGTCTGGATTCCTTTGCTGAAATGTAAACGCCTTATTCTATGTGGAGATCATTTTCAGTTGCCGCCCGTTGTCAAAAGTATTGCGGCAAAAAAGGGGGGACTGGAAGAGACGCTGCTGGACCGCTGCATCGCTTTGGAAGGCACAGTGACCTTGCTGAACAGACAGTACCGTATGAATAAGATCATTATGGGATTCAGCAATAAATGGTTCTATGGCAATGAATTAATTGCAGATGAATCCATCTCCGGGCATCAACTGGTGAATGAAGACAGCGGTTATCTGCCTGCCTGTTTGGAATTCATTGATACCGCAGGTTGCAGCTATGACGAGAATCAGAATCCGGAAACCCTAAGTTATTCGAATCCCGGCGAGGGACGCGTTTTATTGCAGCACCTCGAGCAATTAGTCAAAGACTATACGGAAAGGGAATCCACTGAACCAGTCAGTATCGGCATCATCAGTCCCTACAAAGAACAACGGGAATGGCTGAAAGAAGAATTACCGCTTCTTCCGCTGGAGCGCGCAAAAATTAAGGAACTCAGTATTAAAACGATTGATGGCTTCCAAGGGGAAGAGCGTGATGTGATTTACATTAGTCTGGTGCGCAGCAATGAAGCGCAGGAGATTGGCTTTCTAAGCGACCTGAGGCGTATGAATGTGGCGATTACCCGCGCCAGAAAAAAATTAGTCGTCTTTGGTGACAGTGCCACTATTTCTTCCTCGCCGTTTTACAAAGCGTTTCTTGAATATTGTGAGCAAAACGGCATGTACAGAAGTGCCTGGGAGTTTTCGAGCTAAGGCAGGCCAATGGGCACGAAGCCTTTAAAAAATTTAGCTGCGCCTAAGCAGTAATTAAATTGCCTGTCCAAGCGCTTCCAGTTCAACGGCGCTTCATAAATTTTACCTGAGTGAAGTAAAGAATAATAAAAACAAGATCTAATAAGACCATAAAGATGGTCCCACCATAAGACCGACTTTCAGTCTCACCGGACATTGAGAACAGATTAGTACTCAGTTCTGCAACGGAGTAGATAAAGAATCCAACCCGATCCATGCGCCACATCATGATGACCCCGATGAGGGAAAACACCGTGGCAAGGAGGCCGTAAAGACAGATCATCCCAAATTCGTGAAAAAACTCTACCGGATCACGGTCTGCAAACTGAGGATTGCTTTCGACCACCTTATCCCACACTTCACCAATGGTGGCAGGATTTAAACTAATAAACATGGTGCCAATGCTGTAGGCAATGAGCAACAGGCCACACATAATGAAAGAAAGAATACAGAGCACCTTCAGCATTTCCGGCCGAGGCGGCGAATCCATCAGTTCGGGAGCAGCAGTATCATTTAAATTCATGTCCATCGTATCTCGTTTATAATGGTAAAAATGCAAAAATTATCCCAGAGAAAACAGTTCCTCAAAGATTAAGCCAGGCAGCCCAAGCAGCTCTCTGCTCTTGACTCGGCTCGTCTTTAACTTTTATCACCGGCAGACGGTAATATTGTGCTCCTTTTTCATTCTTTTTTAGAGTAAAGTTTTTTAGTCGCTCCGATGAAATGGCAAGCACCGTGCAGGTAGCGGACTCGCTGAAATACTGAAGCCACTGACCTAAACCAGCGCGCACTGGCATTTCATTAATACCAATGATTTCATCGCCCGCAAAGAGTCCAGCCTTCCAGGCGGGACCATAAGGTACCACCTGTGAAATACGGTTGATGCCATTTTGCTCTGTGTACTTAAAGCCATAAAAATTTTCAGCAGCATTGGAAGACGCCTGCCAGTTGAGTTCCAATCCAAGATACTCAAAAGCAGGATGAAGGGCAGCTTCATAATCTGCCGCCGTGTAGACATAGTCTGTGAAAAAAGCGGACTGATCAGTCCCGCAGACTTCTGACACCAGCTGCAGGACATCCTGTTCCGTATACCCCCGATTTTGTTTTCCGAAACGCTGGTAGAGCAGGCGGCAGACATCCCGAAGCGAGGCAGTATTTTGAGTGGACTGCAAAATTCTGACATCCAATAAAAAAGCAATCAGAGCACCTTCGTCATAAATATTGGTCTTGCGATACGGAGCACCCGGCACATAGCCGTCTAACCAGGTGTCATAACTACTATCCGCCACACTGAGATTATAACGTCCAAAATTATGGAAGTGTTTTAGAAGCCGCTCCTGAAGGGTTTCGAAATACTGCGTCTGATCAAAGACAGCACTGCTTAATAAAAATTTATCGCCGTAATATGTTGTGAATCCCTCGTACACAAAACCCGTCCGTGCATAATTTTCCCCTGTAAAATCATAAGGTAGCATTTCAGTAGGACGAATGGTCTTGATGTTCCACGCATGAAATAATTCATGTGAGGAGACCCCGAGCAATTCCTGATAGACACTTTTATGCTGAAGGTTATAGCCGGGACCAAGGGCGATCACCGTATTTTTAGTATGTTCAACCCCATGGTAGAATTTCTGCGGTACGATTTGAAATAAAAA
>CALPON020000191.1 GCA_943325195.2 Sphingobacterium thalpophilum
CTCCATAATTTTTAGTGTTGACGCCACCAATACGCCGTTGTTTTTTTAGTTAGAGGAAAGCACTCGCCGATAGCGGGAAAAATAAGTGCTTGTCCAGTTTTATTTGCTTCTGCTAGCACTCTTTCTGCAGGCTCTGTCCAGGGATGGAGCGCTAATTTAAATTTTCCCCAGTGGACTGGCAGAAGGACTTGCGCTTTTAAATCCTTGGCCGCTTTTACGGTTTGCTCGGGCATCATGTGAATCATGGGCCAGTTTGCATTATACTGACCGCATTCAAGAATGGCCAAATCAAAAGGTCCATCTAGATCTCCTATCGTTTTAAAATGCTGGCCGTAGCCGGAATCACCCCCAAGAAAGAGTTTCTCGTCCGGGGTTTTTAAAACAAAAGAGGACCACAGACTTTGATTTCGTATTAGGCCTCGTCCGGAAAAATGCCTGCCGGGTCGAGCCGTGATTTTGAACGCAGCGGTCTCAAAACTCTCCTGCCAGTCTAATTCGGTTAAGCGCTCCGCATCCAGGTTCCAGTGCCGCAAATGCGCGCCGACGCCTAGGGAACAGACCACCCGGCGGACCTTGGAACGGATCTGTGAAAAAAAGTGATGGTCGAGATGATCGTAATGATCATGCGTGATGACTAATAAATCGATATCCGGAAAATCCTCTGCTTGATAAAGATCTGTACCGGGAAAAGCCTTCACCATGCCAGGCAGCGGCGATGCGTGTCCGCTGAGCACCGGGTCAACCAGAATGGTAAGGCCTTTCAGGTTGAGAAAATAACCGGAATGCCCAAACCAGACGATGGAAGAAAGGGACTTGTCCATTGCCTTTAAATCGGTCTTGCTAAACTGCAGCGGCTGTTTGGGTTGGGTGTCTTTTTGCTTTAAAAAAAAACTCCGCATAATTTTGAAATAGCTGGCATCAGCAGCCATCATGGTGGTAGGTTCCAGATTTTGAAAAGCACCCTGCGAATAATTGGGCGAAGCGCGCAAGCCTTTGCGCTGCTGCCCTTTCGGCAATTTTCCGAACGTGTTGAGAATCATTGTTCTAAATTGCTGAAAAAATTTGAGATGCGGCGCCCTCTGCGCGATAATTTGGAAAAGTTTGTGAAGCCCTGATTGTCTTTTTAATTCAACTAAGTCGCACTTTCAGCAGCACACTCAAAGTGCTTGCTCCCTTGCGCTCTTCTCTGAGCAAATCGAGCCCACCGCACCAGCCTTCTCGCTTCAACTCTTTGCTCAACTAAGCTGAAACAAAGAAATAACTCAAGCTGCTTACTCTTCGTGCATGCCCCGGACAGATCCAGTTCGAGAAAAAATCAAGACATCCTAAAATCACCATTCACCTCAAAACAAACTGAGTTGCACATCGTTCGCCTTATAATTAAAGAGCTCACAATTCAAATTAAAATTTTCCTGCTCTTTAATGTACCTGCTCTTGCTTAATTTAAATAATTGCTGAATGGATTCTGCGATTTTTCCTTCACCCCGTAAGCGGACACCGAATCGGCTATCGTGTTCGTTTCCACCGTGGCAATCGCAGACCTGCGCCCATACTTTTTCGGCACGATCGGGAAAGGTCTTATACAACCAATCTTTAAAAATATCGCCGACGGCTCCGTTGAGACGCACGATGCTCATGCCCGCATGCGTTGCTCCCGCATTACCCGCCTGCTCCAGCACGGCAGGAATATCGTAATTATTCAATCCCGGAATAACCGGTGCGACCATTACACCACAAGGCACGCCATAGCGGGTCAAGGTCTCCATTGCTGCCAAGCGACTCTTGTAACTGGCCGTCCTCGGCTCCAGCAGAAGGCGCATCTTTTCATCTACGCCGGTGATGGACATGGTCACCGAGACCAACTGCTGCTCGGCTAAGCGGACCAGCAAATCGAGATCACGCTTCACTAAACTATTCTTTGTGATAATCGAGACCGGATGCTTGTACTTTAGACAAGTCATCAGAATCTTTCGCGTCAACTCCAGCTCCTGCTCAATCGGCTGATAACAGTCCGTATTACCCGATAGCATAATTGGTCTCGGTTTCCAGCTTTTTTTACTGAAGGTCTTTTCAAGGACCTCTATTATGTTTTTCTTAACAATGATCTTCCGCTCAAAATCCAGTCCCGCACTATAGCCCCAATACGGGTGCGAATTGCGAGCGTAGCAATAAATACAGCCGTGTTCACATCCCTGATAAGGATTCATGGAATAGGTAAAGCCTAAATCCTCACTCTCCACCTTATTAATGACCGTCTTCGGATAGGTATAAATCAATTCCGTCTGCTCCTTCTGCAACAAAGGTTCATCCAGCACCGCCGGCAAATCCGAACGATACTGCCGCTTGTCAAACCGACTAGTCGGATTCATCTGTGCGCCCCGTCCCTTGAAAAAAGAAGGACCAAAATCTGCTACTGCTCTTGAAACTACCTGCATGATTATTTATGAGGTACTAAGGTATGCACGATTTATAGCAATTGATTGCTACGAATTATAGTAATACACAAAAGGTACATTAAAATTGGCTGTCTTCCGTGGTCAGCGATTCTTTCAGGGGAAGAATGCGCACACGTGCCTTCTTGAGATAGCTGCGGATGAGTGCATCTGCATCGGGATAATAAGTGGCGGAGGAAATACCCCCGCGCAAGTCTTCTACCGTCGCAACCTGCGTGCTGCTATCCGAATACCCATAGCCCTTGTATCTCCCCTCTTCCACCAATATAAGGGACTGCTCCTGCCGCTGTCGGCCACGGTCGACAATCATAAAACTGCGGTGCGGAAACTGATGCTGTTGCAGGACTTTTTCTGCCCGCTCATTGTATGTCGCCACCGCTTCTTGGCCATTACAGATGCCACGGCATTTGCGGATCTGGTGATTAAAACACAGGGCATCGCCAGAAGTCAGTCCGCAATACCGCAGGCAGAGTTCCTGTTCGTCAATCCAGCTTTCCAGCCGCTCGCGGGCTGTAGCATAGGTGTTAAAACTGAGCAGAGGCTGTTCACATTCATCCGCTGGCAAAATGCAAAACTGAATGATGCCATCTGCTCCACGAAACGTTTCAATCGCGTGGGTGAATTCATCTGCCTTGCGCATGCGGTTATAAAGTGGCTTGTGTTTTTTTATCTCTTCCGACTCGAGCAACAAAGCAATCAGTTCACTGCCAGTTTCCACATAATCCACATTCATTAATTCAAACAACATTTTTTTGTTCTTTTTAATGTCCGTCTGAAAATGACTCCGCGCGCGGGAATACATATTGGTGCTTTTACCGATATAAATTATTTGACGGTCTTCATTGAGAAAATAATAGACACCACAACTCTCTGGCAGCTTGCTTAAGATGTATTCTTTTATCTTGTCCACCCGCCTGACCATCAAGTCCTCAACACCCTGATTTTTATGGACGGGGTGGTCCGCCTTTAAACGTAATAGTAATTCAAAAAGCTGAACCGTCGCCACCGCATCGCCTTCAGCCCGGTGTCGCCCGAATATTTCAATACCCAGTGCTGCACATAAATGACCTAGACTGTAAGAGATTTTTCCGGGAATTAATTTCCTGCTGAGGCGGACGGTGCAAAGGGTATCCCGCTTAAAAGTGTAACCCAGACTATGAAACTCATCCCGAATAAAGCCATAATCAAAACTCACGTTGTGAGCTACAAACACGCAACCTTCTGTCATTTCGAGAATCTTTGCCGCGACTTCGTGAAAGCGCGGTGCGTCGGCAACCATTTCATTGGTAATGCCAGTAATCTTGGTGAAATAGGGATTAATGATGCACTCGGGATTAATCAAGGTGGTAAAGGTCTCTATCGCGCAAAGCCCGTCGTGACGAACAATACAAATTTCCGTCACACGTCCCTTGCGGAACTCAAACTTTCCCCCACAGGTCTCAATATCAATGATGGCAAACACGCTGCTAAAGTTACACGTTTAAAAGCAGCAGCTGGAAAAATGCTATAAATGATAGCAATTAGAGCGGAGTCTTGCGCTCAAAATGATGAATGAGTGCTCGCAAACGTCTGTCCGCAATGGTTTTATAAAAAAGAAATCAGATGCTTGCTTAATTTTTTTCAGCAGCTGTTCGCTTACTTTCTCCCTAGTACGACTAAGGATTTAGTTGTAACTGCTGCTTCCGTTTTAAATA
>CALPON020000192.1 GCA_943325195.2 Sphingobacterium thalpophilum
ATGTAAAGGATAAACATTTTGTTTTCAGGATCTAAAGTAATGCAATTGCATTTTGCATAAATGTAATGAGAGTTTTTAAAATTCAAAAGTCCTCTTTCAGGGCGCTCCGCTTAAAATAGCCGGTATTTGCTGATTGTTTTAAAATCCAGCTCCTGCCAACTAAAATAATCAGGGCAATCCTTCTACCACTAAAACAGGTGCATAAAATGTGGCGGCTAGCCGATAGGGCGTGGTTGAGCGGCCTAAAAGCTGGTTTCGAAGCACCTTTCCTGGGGCAAGGGAATGTAGGTCCCTGAAATAGCTGTTCGGTTTAGTTTTTGCCGTATATTTATGGCGTAAAAAAACAAGTATGGAAGGTTTATTAATTTTATCTATTGGGCTCGTCATCTTATCGTATGTGATTGGTGCTTTTTCTGAGGGAAGACATTCCTGATTGGCATGCAGAAACCGAACTATCAGCGGATGTATGAGTTGATTGACGCAGTGTTTGCCACGCGTCAAGACCCCGAGCAGTTGCAGGTGGATGCCAAACAAATGAAAAAATTAGAGGCCCTTCATCCGGCAACGCTTTCAGAAGAAGCATCGGAGGAAGGGCCTTTAATTTGGGTGCTACTGATTCCGACGAGCCGCGCGCTCATGCAAGCGTTTTTAGAAGATGCGCTCAATGAGAAGCAACTGCTGGAGCAAACACCCCTTAACACTCCGCTGGATTGCCTGTATCTTTGCTCAGTAACCGCCCTGCCGGAAGTCAGGGGTAGTGGACGCAGCAAAGCCCTTTGTCTCCAAGCTATTGAAGCCATCCGTAAGGACCATCCCATTCAACATCTCTTTGTCTGGCCTTTCACAAAAGAGGGCGCCGTGCTGGCAAAAAATTTGGCAACCGTGGTGGAGCTGCCTTTGTATCAGCGCGCACATTGAGGCCCAAAATCAGTACATCAGCGCCGTTTATAGCATTCTACAAATCGTAGCAAGACTCCAAGTTATTCCCCTGTACATTTGGTTCTGAAATGAAACAGGTGAGATTTCTTGAGCTGGAAACCTATGAGCGACTGCAAGTCTTGTGGGAGGAAGGGGAGGTAATTTCTCAGAAAAAATACTATAATACGACGATCAGTTTATTTTTATTGGATAATTTTTTTGTGGAAGTTTTTTTCGATCCCGCAGTGAATGATATTACGGCTATTTCCGTGCAGGAACACCCCCAGATTTTATACGCTTATGTCTGCGATTTGGATTTATCGGAGATTGAAAAACTTTTGCAGTAAGGATGACCTGTTTTTTAACCAAGAGCAGAAGGTAGTGGCTTAGTAAGCATCAAACCACTTAAAACGATCATGGATAATTTTGTCCTTCTCCTTTTTAAGGTAAGAGAGATAAGCTTCTGCTACGGGGGAGAACTTTTTGCTTTTCTGCCAGACGATGGACCAAGTGGATTTCACGGGGAAACCCTTTACGGGGATAATCTGCAAATCTTTATTTTGTAGTTCATTCCGCAAGCCAATCAAAGGCATGATGGAATAGCCCAGGCCGGATATAACCGCCTGCTTTACCGCTTCGTTCGAGGTGAGCTCCATTTTTTTATGAATGGGTAGTTTGTTTTTCTCGATATAACGTTCCATCACCACACGCGTTCCTGAGCCCTCTTCTCGGAAGATCATGGGCAAGTCTTCCAGTACCTTTTTGTCCAGTGGTCCCGCAGGGAATTTTCTTTCGGTATTGCCTACAACAAATAATTTATTGGGCATCAAATCTATTTTTTGCAAAAGCGGTTTTTCAGGGAGGACAGAGACAAGCGCAAAATCAACCTCGTTATTTTCAAGACTGGTAATGACTTTGCTTTTATTTGTGACGTCCAGCAATAATTCAATCCCTGGCTGTTCTTTCAAAAAGCCTGTTAAAAAATAGGGTAGAATGTACTTACCGGTGGAAACACTGGAGATCTTTAGACGCCCCGATAATTGACCTTTATAGGCCAGCGTCTGGTAGTTAATCGCATAAACCTCATTGAGAATCCGATCGGTCATTTTGGAGATTTCGTGACCAAAGTCGGTAATGTAAAGCTGCCGCCCAATCACCTCTGTGAGCGGGATTTCGAATTGATTCTGAAGATTTTTTAGTTGTATGGAGACGGCAGGCTGAGTCATGTGCAACTCTATTGCCGCTTTTGTAATGCTTTTTGTCTGCACAACTTTGGCAAATACCTGTAATTGATGTAAGGTGTAATGCATAAATTATTTTTATCTAATGTATAACAAAGATAAATAAAATATATGGATGAAAGCGGGTAATTTTGTGCTCGTCGAAAGACAGTTTTTGTGATAACTAAATCTATCAAAAAATGACAAAAATAACAATTGCAAAGGGGGACGGTATTGGTCCTGAAATAATGGACGCGACTCTTTACATTCTCAAAATGGCTGGTGCTCAGCTTGAAATAGAGGAGATTGAGGTGGGTGAAAAAGTATACCTGGCAGGAAACACCTCGGGCATTGCCAAAGAATCATGGGACCTGGTCACACGGAACAAGGTTTTCCTCAAGGCTCCTATTACCACCCCTCAGGGTGGTGGCTATAAAAGCCTAAATGTGACCACGCGCAAGTTTTTAGGTCTGTATTCCAATGTAAGGCCTTGCATGAGTTTACACCCTTTTATTAAAACCAAACATCCGGAAATGGATCTGGTGATTATTCGCGAAAATGAAGAGGATTTGTATGCAGGCATCGAACATCAGCAAACGGATGAAGTGGTGCAGTGTCTAAAATTAATCAGTCGTCCCGGCTGTGAAAAAATTATCCGCTATGCTTTCGAATATGCACGCCAATACGGAAGAAAAAAAGTGACTTGTTTTACGAAGGATAATATCATGAAGCAGTCGGATGGCCTTTTTCATCAGGTGTTTGACGAAATTGCCACCGATTATCCCGAAATCGAAAATGAACACTGGATTATTGATATTGGCGCGGCAAAAATGGCCGATACACCTGAAGTTTTCGATGTGATTGTTACCCTGAACCTTTATGGTGATGTGCTTTCTGACGTTGCCGCCCAGATTGCGGGTTCGGTGGGACTCGCAGGTTCTGCCAACATCGGTGAGGAATGCGCAATGTTTGAGGCGATTCATGGATCAGCTCCCCGCAGGGCAGGACAGAATATGGCCAATCCATCTGGACTGCTGCAGGGGGCGGTCATGATGTTAAATCATATTGGTCAGACAGAGGTCGCTGAAAAAATTCAGAATGCCTGGCTGGCCACTATCGAAGAGGGTATTCACACCTACGATATTTATAAAGATGGTGTCAGCAAAAAAAAGGTAGGGACCAAAGAGTTTGCTGAAGCCATCATTAACAATCTTGGAGAAATGCCGGCCGTCCTTAAGCCAGTTTCCTTCGCAAAAAATACCGCGCTGAAACTGCCTGTGTACAAACGGAAAAGTCCCGCCAAAAAAACACTGGTCGGTACGGACCTTTTTCTTCACTGGTCCGGCAGTCAGCCTGACGAATTAGGAAAACTACTTTCTGTCCTTAAAACCGCTAACCTTTCGCTGAGCATGATTACAAATCGCGGAATTAAAGTCTGGCCCGAAGGTTTTAAAGAAACGTTTTGCACGGACCACTGGCGCTGCCGATTTAAAACTACAAGCGGGCTAGGCCTTGATAAACAGGAAATCATTTCCCTCTTATCGCAGGCTCTAAATGCCGGAGTGGATGTGATTAAAACTGAAAATCTTTATGAGTTTAATGGTAAGCCGGGGTTTTCACTGGGCCAGGGGCAATAAATTACTCGATTATAAAAATTCGCAGAATAAAATGAAAGTACAACTTATTCTAGGTCAGTTTAACGAAAAAGACGCCATCACGATTCTTACAAAAATGATTGCTGTCAAAATCAAATTTCAGGAAGAGAAAATTGAGCGGGCTCATACTGAGGAAGATGTGAAAATGCGTGAAAACAGAATTAAATCACTACAGAAAGATCTCTACGAAGCCCGCCAGTTCATTGAACAACACGGTAAGACTGTGGCAATGGAAAGCATCATCACTCTTACAAATTAAGTCATGAAACAAAAAAATTTTAAACTCATAGACGGCACTTTTGAGCCCGAGGAGGCGCGGAACATTCTG
>CALPON020000193.1 GCA_943325195.2 Sphingobacterium thalpophilum
AGCCTTAAGTTCAAAGCCCCCGAGGGCGATGAATGAGGATGGTGCCTTAGCTCAGTCGGTAGAGCAACAGACTGAAAATCTGTGTGTCCCTGGTTCGATTCCTGGAGGCACCACATCTAACAAAACCCTTGTAAATCAAGGGTTTTGTTTTTTCTACTAGTAGGGAATAGTGGGAAAATCGAACCACGCTCCACAAACATCTGTTTTTCAATCTATCGTTAAGGGACCTGAATAGTGTGAACGTCCAAAAAAAAAGTGCAGAAAAACCATTTTTCTACACTTTTTTTGTTTTTGGGATGTTGCTTACATTTTGAGTTAAAACTCCTGATCCTTAATTAAAGGAAATATTTCAATAGATTTTTTTAATTGATACAGAGGAAGTGTGGGCATCAATTGATTCACTTTTGCTTCATCAATATCTTTAAAAATAAGTACCGCACCATTTTTGGTTTGCCTTAAAAATAGCTGGTCTAAAAAACCTTCCTCTTTCCATTTAGCGACCACTTCACGTTCATGTTTTATGATTTCTTGAAAATTTTCCGGTAG
Organism: Sphingobacterium thalpophilum; assembly: GCA_943325195.2. Taxonomy (GTDB): domain Bacteria; phylum Bacteroidota; class Bacteroidia; order B-17B0; family Aurantibacillaceae; genus Aurantibacillus. The sequence continues at coordinate 547 of CALPON020000193.1, forward strand.
GTTTTCAATATTGATTGTCAAGATTACTAATATTCTGTTCATTGTAAAAAGTTTTAGTTGTTTAAAAATGGATAATCAATGTAGCCCTTATCTTGTCCACCATACATGGTAGCTCTATCAGGTTGATTTAATTCAGAATTCAATTCAAACCGTTTTGGTAAATCAGGATTAGCCAAAAATAAAGTTCCATAAGAAACCAATTTTGCAACGCCTTTTTCTAATTCGGCTTCGCCAGACTCACGACTGTATCCACAATTTGCAATAATTGTATGTTTCGATAAATCCCCAAACGTTTCGACCGAATCTATAGGATACTGTGGAAATTTATCGGCAGGGAAAGGTACATTCATAATATGTACATAAGCCAATGACATTTTATTTAGTTCGTTTAGCAGTAATGTAAACTGCTCAATCGGGTTATTGTGAATTATATTATTGTAAGTGCTTGTTGGAGATAATCGTATAGCGGCTTTTTCAACACCAATAGCACTTACTATTTCTTGCATTACTTCTAATACAAAACGATTGCGATTTTCATTGCTGTTACCATATTTATCTGTTCTTTGATTAGCGCTATCAGCTAAAAATTGATTCGGCAAATAACCAAATGCTGCATGAAGTTCAACGCCATCAAAACCTGCATCAATTGCATTTATAGCTGCTTGTTTATAGTCTTGAACAATACCTTCAACTTCTTCTGTGCTTAATACTCTTGGAGTTTCGTAATCTTTCATTCCTTCCATAGTAAAATGCTGTTGTCCATTTATAGCAATAGCTGAGGGCGCAACAGGTTGCTCACCATTTTTTACGAGCGAATGTCCAACACGTCCAGTGTGCCAAAGTTGGGCATAAATAACACCTCCCTTTTCGTGAACAGCGTGCGTTACTTTTTTCCAAGCATCAATTTGCTCTTGATTATAGATGCCAGGTGTTAAGGGACTACCGGTAGCTTGTTTACTAATATTTATTGCTTCACTAATAATAAGTCCAGCACTTGCTCTTTGGGTGTAATATAAAACGGTTGATTCTCCAACAACTCCATTAAAGTTAGCACGACTTCTTGTCATTGGTGCCATCGCCATACTATTTTTTAGTACTTGGTTACCTATTTTTACTGATTCTAATAGTTTCATTTTTATGTTTTTTAAATTAATATTATTCAAAAGTATTATATTTGCCTAAATAATTTATATACATCTACTTTATGTGTATAGACTAAAATTATAGACTAATGGCAAATACAGTGATTAGAAAGACAAAAGATTTCGTGCCGGGCAATTGTCCCGTAGGATATTGTATGAATATTATTGGTGGAAAATGGAAGCCTAGTATTATTTATATGATTCGAACCGAAAGAAACCGTTATAGCCTCTTACTAAAAAACATAACAGAAATTAGTAAGCAAACTTTAACTAACCAACTTCGAGAATTAGAAAAGGATGGAATAATTGACCGAATAATTTATCCCGAAATACCGCCAAGGGTTGAATACAAAATTACACCTTACGGAAGTACTTTGCTTCCAATAATTGATAGTATGTCAAAATGGGCCAAACAAAATATGCCTAAAAACAAGAAATAATTTTATTGAATATTATTGATTTTCGAAAAATGTATAAAAAAATGTCTAATCAATCTAATGTCGTGAAATATATCTTTTTAATTCAGAAAGCGCTTCAATATCCTTCAGTAACTGGTTCGAAATTTTGTCTGTGAAGTCCACTCCAAGGGAAAGCACACCAAAATTGGTGTGCTTTCTTTTTTTAGGTCCACCGAAAGTCTTTTCAAGACTAAGTATTCTGGCTAACACTACATTTAATGGGAGCGTTCGAACATTTCCTTAAAAACAGCATCCTTACCCTGGCATTTCAAAGGGATTCGAACTTATAACCCAACTAAAAAGCAGCGCGTGTAAATATGGAATTATTTGGAATTTGATTCCAAATAATTCCATATATTTGACTTATGATTCAACGAATCGCAAAAGATAAATTAAAAGATCTGGCTTCTAAATTTAAAGCTGTTGCGGTTACGGGTGCGAGACAAACTGGTAAAACAACTTTAGTAAAGCAGGTCTTTAAAAGTAAGCCCTACCTTTCTTTAGAAAATCCCGATACACGCAACTTTGCACTTGAAGATCCACGAGGTTTTTTGGAGTCTTACCCCGATGGGGCGATTTTAGATGAAGTGCAACGCACTCCTGTTCTGTTTTCATACTTGCAGGAAATCCTAGATAATTCAAAAGTGAAAGGGCTGTTTATTCTCTCCGGGTCAAACAATTTTCTGCTACAGCAAACAATTTCTCAAACGCTTGCAGGAAGGGTTGGGTATATTAATCTTTTACCATTTTCAATTTTAGAATTAAAAAAAGCAAAATTACTTCCACCCGATGATGATAACTTAATGTTGAAGGGGTTTTATCCTCCTATTTATGACCAGAAGATTCCTCCCGCAGATTGGTGCCCAAATTACATTAGAACATACATTGAAAAAGATGTCAGACAAATAAAAAACATAACTGATCTTATTGTTTTTGAACGATTCATGAAATTACTTGCAGGAAGATCAGGACAAGAATTAAATAACAGCGCTTTGGCGGTGGAAACGGGTGTCGATGTGAAAACAATTCAATCTTGGATAGGAATCTTAGAAAGCAGCTTTATTATTTATCTCTTGAAACCACATCATAAAAACTTTAATAAAACAATTGTAAAAAGACCAAAAGTTTATTTTTATGATTCAGCTTTAGTTTGCTATCTCTTGGGAGTTAAAAACACTTCACACCTTAATACACACCCCTTAAGAGGCGCAATTTTTGAAGGCATGGTTGTAACTGAACTCATCAAAAAAAGAACCAATGCGGGTTTAACAATTAATTTATATTATTGGAGAGATAAAACCGGTCACGAGATAGATATTATTGTTGATGAAGGAGGCGAGTTATTGCCAATAGAAATTAAATCCGGCAAAACAATTAATACCGAATTTTTTAAAAATATTGATTATTGGTCAAAATTGAGTAACACCGAAAGATCAATACTTTTATATGCAGGTGAACAAATCCAAAAACGAAGCAACGGAAAAGAAATCCTGAATTGGAGAAGTTTAATCGCTAAAGACTTTTAAGACACTCTAAGTCCTCACGATTTAAGTCTAATTATTGAACGAATTGGCTAGGAGTTGCAAATCCTCCCTAATTGACATCGAAAAAACATCAGTTGTTTCCACAAAAATCTAGAAAAATCTTTTCGGTTAAATTCGGAGGGATTTTTTTAGTGCTTGCGGATGGCTATACAGACCGTCGACCAACTCCCGCCTGTTCAAATAATGAGCTGTTGCTATAGTAAAAAAGCCAGCTGACAATTCAACTGGCTCTTCTATAATATGCGAAACTTTACTTCAGCTTGACAATGATAAACTCTGTCCTTCGGTTCTGCTGATGTTCATCTTCACTACAGGTAGATTTGACGGCGCCTTCGCAGGCACAGTCATTTTTTAGTTTCGATTCGCCATAGCCTTTTCCATAAATCCGATCTGCTGCAATACCTTTACTCACCAC
>CALPON020000194.1 GCA_943325195.2 Sphingobacterium thalpophilum
CCTGTTTCAGCTTCAGTAGGCACCTTTGCTGTTAATGCGGCAAACGGCCAATATGTCTTTACGCCAAATTCTTCCTTCACGGGATCCGCACAAACGACCTACACCGTTTGTAACACTTCTGTCAATCCATCGGTTTGCAGTTCGACAACTGTCATAATTTATGTGTATCCGACACCAGCGCCTGCGAATGATTTCACCACCACGACGAGTGGCGGGATAGTGAGCGGCAATGCAGCAGCAAATGACAGTGGCACAACGAGCGCTGTTTTTTCTTTAGTGAATCAGCCGACGGGTGGAACCCTGACTATCAATTCGGTTAGCGGTGTTTATTCCTTTACCGCCGCTCCAGCTTTTACAGGTGTAACAACAGCATCTTATAATCTTTGTAACGGAGCAGCAACGAGTTGTTCAACAGCAGTTATCAGCATTACGGTGCATCCGCTAATTGTTGCTAATCCAGATATAATCAATACCAGTCCAACCACCTCGGTGACCGGTAATCTCTTGGGTAATGATGCAGGCATCACCACTACACTCGGCGCAACTTACTCTGTAACGCTGAATCAGCCTTCGGCTTCTAGCGGTAGTTTTGTGTTAAACTCTTCAACGGGTCAATATACCTTTATCCCTAATTCTACTTTTTCAGGCTCGGTGCAAACCACTTATCAGGTTTGTAACACCGCTGTTAACGCGCCGCAATGCAGCACGGCAACGATTACAATTAATGTGTATCCGGGACCAGCACCAGTCAATGACTTTACCACGACGCTTATTAATACACCCTTATACGGCAATGCAGCAAGCAACGATATCGGTGTCAGTGGCGGTACTTTCTCCATCACGGTTCAACCTGCAGGGGGAACGGTAATTCTTAATTCATCCACAGGACAATTTACGTTTACGCCTTCACCAACTTTTACGGGTGTGACAACGGCTACGTATAACTTGTGTAATGGCGCACCAGTGACGTGTTCACCTGCAGTAATCAGTATAACAGTTTATCCGGCTTTAGTGGCGGTCGATGATCTTGTGCAAACAAGTAGTACTGTCGCTGTGAATGGATCATTACTCAACAATGATTTGGGTGTTATTGCTGGTTCTAGTTATACAGTTAGTGTTTCACCAGTTGCTCCGGCAAGTGGAACATTAGTGGTGAATGCTTCAAATGGTCAATATACATTTACTCCTAATCCTGCGTTCTCAGGAAGTCTTACAACCACCTACACGGTTTGTAATATAAATGTGAATCCAATTATCTGCAGCACGGCGACACTAACCATTTTTGTTGGAGACATGCCAATTGCTGTGGATGATGAGGCGGTGACGATTATTGACACCCCTGTCTCAGGCGGTGTCGCTTTAAATGATAGTAATCTTACCAATGCGATCTTCACCTTCGGTATGCCTGGAAACGGGACAATCACAGCTAATTCCGCAACAGGTCAATATACGTTTACGCCTGCAGCAGGATTCACAGGCACTACCTCGGTGACCTATACTTTGTGTAACATTGTGTCTCCTCCTTGCGCAACAGCGGTGGTGAACTTCACGGTTTATCCGGAACTTAAAGCGATTAACGATCAAACAGTAACGAATGTGAATACTCCAGTTTCAGGGACATTAACAGCAAATGATCTCGGTATCATTGCCGGAGGTGTTTATTCTGTTTCTGTATCTCAGCCTTCAAGTGGCTCAGGAACTATTGTCGTCAATGCAGCAGATGGTACTTATACCTTTACACCTTCTACAGGTTATACCGGTGGAGTGCTCGCTACTTATACACTTTGTCAAACAAATCCTAATCAATGCAGTTCAGCAACTATTAGTATTATCGTTGGTGCTAGGTCTTCTATTGGTCTTTCAAAGGTTCTGAGTAAGACGGAATACAATTCAGATGGAACATTGAATCAAACCTATAAGTTAGTGGTGAAAAATATGGGTAATCAACTATTGTCAGATATTGCGATATCAGATGATTTATCTGCTACTTATCCTTCACCTTCCACTTTTACGCTGCAGTCAATAACTGCATCTGATGCGGCAGGTACACAAATCGCTCTAGACAATACCTACACCGGAGCAGGCACTAAAACGGTTATGACGATTCCAATGACCAGTTCTCTCGCAGTTGGAAAAACCGACACTATTGTCTTTCAAGTGAAAGTGTCTCCAAATGGCTTCAGCGGAACTTATAATAACCTGGCTAACGTCACCGCTATTGGTTCTTCAACCTTAGTAGCTGATGCTTCTGTCAATTCTCTTGATCCAGATCCTGATGGTGATGGTAATCCTCAAAACAATACAAGTCCAACTACCTTCACATGTAGTTTGGTGAAAATTGGTATTGCAAAATCAGTAAGCAATGTTGAGATTGCCGGTAGCGGCTGTCACAACATCACCTTCAAATTCACCATCAAGAATTACGGTACAGCAACCATTTACAATGTGTCGGTAATTGATAATCTGGAAAAAACTTTTGGTTCAACCGCAACCTATTCAGTACTTGCAAGTCCAAGCTCACTGAATAATCTACTTATTCCAAATGCCAACTTTACCGGTAATGGGAATAATGTGAATTTGGTTGCTCCAGGAAGTAGCCTCACAGCAGGTGCTACCGACACACTTATCTTGAAGGTTAAGTATTGTTTGAAAGGTACTTCTAGTTTCTCTAATGTGGCTCAGGCTTCTGCCAGTAGTTTACCGGAAGGGGGCTTCACTGGAAGCGACGATTCTGACAATGGAACTGATCCGGATCCTAATAACAACAATAATCCTTCAGATGAAGGGGAAAATTTACCGACTGTATTTACACCAGAAGGCGAATTTTTTATCCCACAGGGTTTTTCACCCAACAATGATGGCGTGAACGATGAACTCAGAATTCGCGGCATCGAAAATTATCCAGCGAATGAGTTTAGTATCATTAATCGCTGGGGGAATGTGGTGTATAAGAAAAAGGGCTACGATAATTCTTGGAATGGAACATCCAACATGGGAATAAATTACGGCAGCGATCAACTGCCAGAAGGAACCTATTTCTATATCCTTGATCTGGGTGATGGACAGAAAGCATTAAAGGGATTCATTTATCTCAACCGATCTATTCGTTAAGCATCAATTAATCTACACAAGAAATTGAAAATGAAAAAAATAATCTTCTCTACACTGTTGCTAATTGCCGGCTTTTCAAAAGCACAGCAGGACGCCATGTTTACACATTACATGTATAATACTTTGTGGCTTAATCCTGCCTATGCAGGAACGCGCGATGCGCTTACTGTCACTGGCATTCACCGCAGTCAGTGGCTCGGTTTCGATGGTGCACCGGTGGATCAGAGTATCACACTGCACTCTCCTTTTTACCAAGGTAAGATGGGTCTTGGCTTAACGATTCAGAATGATAAAATCGGACCAACCCGCAATCTGTTTATTGGGGCCGATTATGCGTACCAGATTAAATTAAATAAAAAAAGTAAACTGGGCTTGGGATTGAAGGCCATGGGAGTGTTCTTTAATAATGATGTGAGTGGATTGGCATTGGAAGACCAGTCACAGGTAGACGCAGCCTTTGGACAGAACTACCGAAGCGTAAAACCTAACTTCGGAACAGGCGTCTATTATTACCGCGAACGCTTTTATGCCGGCGTATCCACACCAAAACTAATTCAAAATAAATTAGGCGATGCAGGAGAAACTTACCAAGAAAAACGTCACTTTTATTTTATTATGGGTGGTGTTTTAAATGTGAGTTCCTTCTTAAAATTTAAACCGACCTGTTTTATTAAAGCAACCGAGGCTGCACCCATTCAGGGCGATGTGACTGCCAGCTTTATTTTCAGAGATCGCTTGTCGGCAGGACTTATGTACCGGACTGGCGACGCTGCAGGTGTTCTTTTAGGCTATAGCTTTTCTGACCAGTTCAACATCGGTTATTCTTTTGACTGGTCCCTTGCCAACGCTACCGGTAAGTATAATAACGGGAGTCATGAAATAATGCTGCGCTATGATCTTGTTTCCATCAGTCAGCCTAAAATCAAATCACCGCGTTACTTCTAACAGATAATGATTGTTCAAATGAAGAAATTACTTTTAA
>CALPON020000195.1 GCA_943325195.2 Sphingobacterium thalpophilum
AATGGTCGTCCCGATACCCTGAAAGCCGCTTATTTTGACGGGTATTCAGACAATCAGCAAGATGTGTTGCTCGGTACTTTTAACAGTGTGTATGCTGGAAAGAGTCTCGATAAATTTGATACTAAAAATATTTTCCCTGCCATACCACTACCCAACTGGAACATTACCTGGGATGGTCTTGGAAAATTAGAAGGATTAAAGAAGACGTTTAGGAGCATTACAGTTCGTCATAACTACCGCAGTACCTACCAGCTGAGCAATTTCAGTAATAACGTGTTGTATGCAGGTAGCGATCAGACGTCCCGCAGTCCAATCAGCGCCAGCAATTTAAATCCGAATTTTGTTCCCTACTACAGTTTAAATACAGTAACCCTCCGTGAAAGCTTTGAGCCATTAGTGAAGTTTGATCTGCAGTTTGCCAAGCCAGGCTGGTCCGCCAACATTGAAGCCAAACGTGACAAGAGTACCAATCTCAACCTTACCGGTCTGCAAATCATTGAGACTAAGGGTCAAGAGTACGTGATAGGGGCAGGTTATCTTTATCCGAAACTACGCATCAATAAGATCAAGATTCAGGGTAAGGTGCTCGAAAGTAACCTGACCGTGAAACTTGATATCAGTTACCGGCGGAATATTTCAGTGATCAGGACCATTACCGATGGCTACAGCACCCCGACGGGTGGATCCAATATTTTCACCATGCGTTCGTCCGCGGATTATCAGCTTACCCCGAATGTGGCCCTGCGTCTGTTTTACGACTGGGTGCGTACCTCCCCACAGACATCCGCCAGTTTCCCGACTTCAAGTGTCAATGGCGGTTTTAGTCTGAGGATTACCTTTCAATAAATTGATAATATTCATCCCCTCTGACGATGCCTATTTCAAACAAACAATTACATTTGTAGCACAAAATAAATAAGTATATGAATTTTCCAGCAGACCTCAAGTACACAAAAGATCACGAATGGGTAAAAATAAATGGTTCAGAAGCCACTGTCGGTATTACGGACTTCGCACAGCGTGAGTTAGGTGATATCGTTTATGTGGATGTCAACACAATTGGTGAGGAAGTAGCCAAAGAGGCTGTTTTTGGAACAGTAGAAGCTGTTAAGACAGTGAGTGATCTGTTTATGCCTGTCAGTGGGGAAGTACTGGAAGTGAATAAAGACATTGATTCCGATCCTGAAAGCGTTAACAAAGATCCTTACGGTAAAGGCTGGATGATCCGTATCCGCATGACCAATGAGGCAGAAGTTTCTGAATTACTCAGCGTGGAAGATTATAAGAAGCTAATCGGCGCCTAATCGCATTAATTTATGAGAGCCCCTTTTGCTAGCAGAAGGGGCTTTTTACTTTTCCGTCCTTCATGAATAAACTAATAGCCAGCGCCTACCAGCACGCGATCCTTTGTTTTTTTACTTGGTTTTGCATCATCTTTGTCCTTTGCGCTACGCCGGGTGAATACATCCCCTCCAATAATTGGCTCGATTTGCTCAGCATCGATAAGCTGGTGCATGCCTGCATGTTTTTTATCCTGTATATTTTTTCTACTCTTTTGCTTTTTCGCCGGAAGGCTTCGCCCTGGCTCTTTACAGGCTTCCTGATTTTTTGCTTGCTCTATGGCCTTTCTCTCGAAATTTTGCAGGCCACCTTTTTCCGGAATCGCAGTGCGGATGTCAAGGATATGATTGCCAATTCAACCGGTTGTTTTGTTGCTTGGGCCTGTTTGCCAGCCCTGCGCAAACGCCTGCCTAATGAGGTGTAGGCGTACTCCCAGGTAAAAACTTTTTGTTCTTGCGCTGACGCGGATTTTTGGGATTGTTGTACTCGCCATCTTTCTTACTGCGGTCGTTCCGAGCATCTACGTCTTCTAAGGGTACCCACTTATCTTTTTTTAATTCTAAAGCATCGAAACTGCCGTCGGGCCCGTAAAACTGGAACTGCCCTTCCATGACGCCACCTTCCTGTTTTGGACCAAGATGCGAATAAATGATTTGGTTTTGCTTTTTATTGTAGCGAAGACTCATGCTCACTTCCTGGCTGCATTCAAACATCAGGCGGCGGGGACTGCGGCGGGGAAAACGAAAGACATCCTTGCCAAAAACCGCATCGCCGTTACTCTTGAAATACAACACATCCAAAAACTTGCGTTGGGTCAACTTATCATTCCCGTCCCAGCCCAGCAGCAGGTAATAGTCATCACATTCTACTAAATCCGTGTAGAGCATGCCAAACCATTTATCTGGACTCCCGATAAACGATTCTGGGGACTTCACGGTAGCCGAGCGGTCCATTAATTTGTAATGGTCATAAGAGGAAACAAGGCGGTGCTTTAAAAAGCCTGTTTTTTCGCGATGGCTCGAATTCACTAAGAGATAACCGAAGTAATTGTGACTGCCATCGGCTCTGGGAATGTTCCAGCTTACTATCAGTAGTTCATGGTTACCAGGTCGTAAAATGGAAATCTCGCGTAAACTGTCGAAGGGGTAATCCAGAATAGAAGGGTCGCTCACCACGCGGTCCCAGATTTCAATAAAGGCCTTGTTGCCTTCCAGCTTTTCTTGATCCGATCGACTGAAAAATGTTTTATTTTGAAGTGCTTTTAACTCCTGCTCGGCAGCGCGAAAACGACGCAGACTTGAATCCGGAATTTGCGCCTCTGCATTTAAAAACAGAAAAAGCAGAAAGCAGCCCAAAACTAATCGCATAGTGGTATAAAGTCTGTGTCTCGTAAAGATACACAAAACACAGAAAAATTCCCTTTAATCAGTGCAGGCCTATCTTAACAGCCTGAAACGACCTTATCAGCAGCATAAGATGTCGTTTCACCCGCGCGGGTCCGCCCAAAAACGAGGGATTTGGCTTGATTTTTAACAATTTTTAGAGGGACAAAAACACGTATTTGGTCTGACTTTTGGAGTGCATTGAAAGCAATTAGTATTTTTGATCAATTAAGACGAACCCGCTTGTTTTGTATGAGGAAATTGATCCTTTTTATCCTTTTTAGTTTTATCCTGACCGGGGTGGTTTCGTCTCAGACGGGCTATCAAATCCGTATCAATTTCAAAAACTGTAAGGACAGCAGTGTTTATCTCGCCCGTTATTTTTTCGATCAGATGCCGATTTCAGATTCCTGCAAATCTTTTGCCAATGGGAAAATTATTTTCAAGGGGGACATGCCGCTGGAGAAAGGCGTTTATTTTCTGGCCAATCAGACGCGCACTTCGTATTACTGTCAGTTTATTGTGGACAATAATCAGAAGTTTACGATTAATCTAGACGGGAATGCTGTCGCTGCTACTTTAAAATCCCCGGATGATAAACAAAACGATTTGTTTTTCTCCTATATCCGTTTTATGACGGAAAAGAGTAAAGAGCTAGCGGATTACCAACTTACCTTGCGCGGTAAATCTAAGGCCGACAGTCTGAGCGCCTCCAACAAAAAACAAACGCAGATCAGTTCTGAAATGACCACCTACGATAAGGACTTCAGAGAACGCACCCGCGGTTTGTTTGTGCATGAACTCATGAACCTGAAGGCGGAGAAATATGCACCCTCTGTTCCACTCGCCAGCAATGGCCGTCCAGACAGCGTCTACACCTACTACTATTACAAGAGCCATTATTTTGAAGGACTTAACTGGAAAGATGAGCGCATGCTGCTGACCCCTTTCCTAGCGGAGAAGGTCAAAAATTATTTTGAACACCTGGTGCCCTCGCACCCGGATTCGGTGATAAAAGAACTGGATAAAATCCTAACGCAATGCACACCAGGGGGACAGCTATTTAACACGCTCGTTGGGCACTTCACCTACAAGTATGAGCAAGACAAGTCCATGAGTTTTGACAATCTCGGGCGCTCACAGACCTTTGAAAAGGTGTTTATTCACCTCGCGGATCACTACATTGTGAACGGAAAAACAGATGGGTATTATTCCGCAGAAACCGTTGTCAATATTAAAGAACGAGTCGATGTTCTGCGGCGTCTTTTGCCAGGTACCCTGGTCCCTAATCTTTTTATGGTGGATACTACAAACGCCCAAAAGGTCCGCCGCATGGGATTTGACACGGCCAGCAGCAGCGAGAGTGT
>CALPON020000196.1 GCA_943325195.2 Sphingobacterium thalpophilum
AGCCACACGGTCGTATCTGGCAGAGCTGAAAGGTACTCCTGACTTGTTTTTCCGTACATGGATTTGAGCCAATACAGATACTCCTGCCAGGAAAGATTAGTGACTTCCGTTTCATCCATGAAGAGGGTGTCAGAAATGGAAACCATGCCTGGCGGTATAAACATCCTTTTCTTCTTAAATGTAAAGCCGGCCATGAGAAGGAAGATAGACAAGCCAAAGAAGACCTTAGCTGTCAGTTGATTCATATGCCAAGTGATTTTTTAAATGTTTCCGCGTTTTCCACCCCACCTTCAATTTCTGTAACAGAGAATTTATTGGAGTTGTTGCGCAACGCAGTTTCCGTTATTTCTTTAGCGCTTATAAAAACACGATCTGCTAAAAAAACGCAGAAAGAATATTCTGTGTTCTTATCCACCTTCACAGCAAAACCCTGATCCGCCGGCAAATCAAATACGGTCTGATGTGTATGATCGATAAGGTAAACATGCAATGGACGAAGGGGAAAATCAGAATTTTTGACAAAGACGGGGCGGACTAGCTGTCCGGAGGGTGCCGAGTGGGGGCAGTCGCTGTTATAAAGTCCAAACGAAGCAATTCGGAAAACACGATTCGCTTTTGCTGTCAACAAGGCAGCGTTTTGCTCAGCTTGTTGTGTTTGCGAACGCTGCTGCGTCAGTGCTTCCTGGAGCTGTCGACGCTCTCTATCGTATTGCGCTTTTTTTCTTTTTGTTCAGCAAGATAAAGCGTTTGTTTGTTTTCTAGTTCGGCAAGCAGACGTTTTTCGCTCTCTTCCCTTGCTTCGAGACGATTTTGATATTCTTCTAGTTTCTGTGAGTAGAGCGTTGTCGCATTTTCCAGGTCTTTTCCACTCAGTACAGGATAGACAATTAATTTTTCAGAACGACTGCGACTCTTTAGATTCAGTAAATAATTGACACCTTTTTGTGGTCCTTGACTAATTTTTAAATCACTCCAGGTAATCTCGTGCAGGTCTTTGGTGTAGTTCTTATTTTCCGGTCCCACCTCAAAGATGACGTTGTTGAAAGTAGCCAGTTCAGGAAACTCGCTGTAACTGCCATCCAATTTAAAAGTTGGTCGTCCGTTTTGGTTTGTCCGCGGCTTCAGTGGTGCTGTGTATACTTGTAATTGTTTGATTTGTTGCGCATAGTACACTTTTACACTGTCTGTTTTTTTTGGGAGGAGGACTTCCACTTCTTTTTTTAGCTGAGCAATGCTTTTTTGCAGAGCTATTGGATCTTGGAGTGTCATTGGCTGCGCCTTATCCGCTCGCAGGTATTGCCAGTTACCACTGGTGGTATCAAATAGGTATTGGTGAAAGCCCGGCTGATTCGTTTTGGAGGCTAAGTTTATTTCGAGTTCCTTACCGGGTGCAATAAAAACGGATTTTCCGTTTGCACTGCCTGCTATCTCAAACATGCCTGCGGTTTGTAAATGGCGAGTGACGCCCGCACTGTCGTAGGACATCGGAATTCCTGAACCTATTACGGCCGCAAGATCGTGAAATTCACGGTATTCAATGGTGACGTCTCCAACAATGGTTTTGCCGCGACTGTCAACAAAGGAGCCCGAAGGGATTTGGATTTGCGAACCTCCGGGATGTTTGAGGGTTCCACCTTTTAAATTATTCACGACAAAAGAGCGATTAGGGACGGCTAGTTTTGGAGCTGGAGGAGCGATGCGTGGTTTAGTAGTGGTGTTTTTTACGGAAGTAGCAGTGTAATCATTTTTGGTAGTTTGTTTACTTGTTTTCGAATTAAAAAGTGAATTGTAGGTGATGGTGCAGACAACCGTCACACCCGCTATAACGGCGGAGTAGCGGATAACTTTGTTGTTCCACCAGCTTTCATCGCCCTTTGCCTGTTTAACACTTTGCTCCTTAAATTTCTGAACCAGTTTATCAAAGTCCTGATTCTTTTTAATTTCTTCTTCGCTCACCTTCGGGCGGTCAGTATTGAATGGAAGGCCCATATCTACAGTTTTAGTTTACTTAATGACTTTTTCAATTTTTCTATAATCCGGTACATTCTTACTTTGGCATTCACCTCTGTAATGTCCAGAATTTCTGCAATTTCTTTGAAGGGTCTTTTTTCAAAATAACGTAACTCCACCAATTGAAGGTCATCATGGTCCAGCTTCTGCACCAATTGTTTAATGGCAGGAATGTACTCTTCAAAAAAGGGTGAATCATTCTCTTCGCAGATGAACCGAAGATCACCAATATCTGCATTGATTGCCCTTTTATCTTTTTGGGTTCGGTATAACTGCATGACTTCGTTATGGGCAATGCGATACAACCAGCTGGCAAAAGGCACCCCTTTAAACTGATACCGGTCCAGATTGGTCAGAGCTTTTAAAAAGACCTGACCAGTGATATCAAAGGCGGTATCTTTGGATGTGAGTCGCTGATGCACATAATTAAAAATCTGCCGGTAATACTTTTCATAAAGGGGAGCAAACTGCTCCGGATCCCGCTTAGCGGCTTCTATGATCATCAATTCATCAGCGAGTTGCTCGCCGTTGTGATGATAGTGCGGGTTTATTGCCATAATTCGTGAATTAGCCTGTTCACCGGTTATAAGTACAATAAACGCGCAGGGTTACGTCAAAATTTCAAATAACTTCACTTATATAAGTAAGTTGCTGAGAATCAGTTACACTTTTTTATTTAGAAGTGAGTGAAATCCTATTTTATATGGGCGAAACCATCTTTTGGCTGAGTGAATGAGCTAGCGAAGGAGGGAGACGTGTTCCAGTAGGCGGTGATTTTTACTCAATCCATCCTCTGACCACATGCGCCAAGTATACACATTCTGTTCGCCAGGTGTGCGACAGGTTTTGCGGACATGGATACAGCAAGTTTTTAGTTTTGACTAGCTTAGAGTCGCTTGTTTGCAAATAGCTACTAGAATTACTTAGTCAATTTTTAGCACTGAGAGGCCATCTGAGCCGCTTGTTTGCCCACGAGACTGCCTATGGCAACACCCATACCGCCCATTCGAACGGCTGCAATGACGCGATTTTGCACCGGGGCAATGATTGGTTTTTTTTCAGAGCCCAGTCCCATGATTCCACTCCATCGCCGCTCAATTTTAAAAGTCCGGCCGGGCAGAATCAAATCGGTGAGCAGACGTTCAAGACTCTCCTGAATAACAGTGGTGAGACCATTTTCGAAGGTCTGTTCTCCAGCGGGATCCAGATTTCGACCCCCTCCAAGCAGAATTCGATTATCTATGTTGCGGAAATAGTAGTAGCCTCGGTCTGCATGAAAGGAGCCCATTAATTTTAAATCCGGTATTGGTTCGGTCACCAGCACTTGGGCGCGACCAGGCACCACATCTTGTAACTGGAGAAGCTCTGACGCAAATGCATTGGTTGCCACCACGCAGACACTACTTTTAAATTCAGCGAAGGCAGTTTTTAGCAGGACTTGATGATTAGTCGTTTGCAGAGCAGTGACCTGCATGCCGCTTAGTAGTTCAATATCTTTTGAAACCGCCAGTTTACGCAAATGGTGCATCATTTTACCAGTATCCACTTGACCTTCAAATCGATTATGAATCATTCCAGCATGCGGTCCCAATTTAAAATGTTTCTTCTGAACCCTTTCAAAGCAAGCCTCACCCGTCAATGGTTTTAGTAATTGGTTGAGGTCGGGGAGGGCCTGCAAAACTTCGTCAAGGTCCTGAGCGGACTCAAAAATTTCATAGCCCCCAAGTGGTTCATAAGCCAGGTCTTTATCG
Organism: Sphingobacterium thalpophilum; assembly: GCA_943325195.2. Lineage (GTDB taxonomy): Bacteria > Bacteroidota > Bacteroidia > B-17B0 > Aurantibacillaceae > Aurantibacillus. The sequence continues at coordinate 3,762 of CALPON020000196.1, forward strand.
CCAATGCGCTGACGTAACAATTGCAAACCCTCAAAACGCATACGGATGGTTTCAAAAACGCCCTCTTTGTCCTGCTTTTGCAAATCATCCAGAATTTCACCGGCGCTTCCGAAACAGGCAAAGCCCGCATTCCGGGTGCTTGCGCCATCGGGAAGCAATCCCCTTTCAAGAATTAGTATTCTGGCCTGGGGATGTAAGTCTCGAAATGCGAGACCAGTGCTTAATCCCACAATCCCTCCGCCCACAATGATGAGGTCAAATGGCTGCAGATATGCTTTTGCTTCCCAATAACTATAATTCATTTTATGAGGTTTGGCTTTGGTTCTCGG
>CALPON020000197.1 GCA_943325195.2 Sphingobacterium thalpophilum
AGCTTTACTTAAAAATGATTTTATGTAATTGGTTTAAAATAGCAAGTGTGTTTACTGCAACTTGTAATTTTTTACAGAAAAGCAGCGAAGGGAACAAAAAGTATTTTTCGCAGTTATTTTATTTCTAACTGCAAATTGTTTTATATTTGTATACTAAATTTAAAATTAATGGATAAACTCAATTAGTGAACACCCTTTTTAGGGTTATATATTAGCGTTAGCTATTCTTGTTAAGAAAACCGCGAAATTTCAAAACAATCCAAGAATAAATGTAACGCTCACGTTAAGGCGTGGGCTTTAGTTTATTTGGGTTGTGGGTGCTTCGCGGTACCTCTTAACAAGTTGCTAAGTGGCCCACGCTGATTTTTTATATAAACGCTTGATTGGGTCTATCAGGCTAAAAATAATAAAAATGAAAAAAACGAAAAAATTATTTGCTACAATTTTGGTATCAGGTTTTGGAATGAGTTGCCTAATGTTTACTTCTTGTAAAAAAGGCGAAACTGGACCTGCTGGACCTGCTGGACCTGCTGGAACAAATGGAACAAATGGAACAAATGGTGTTGCTAACATTCAAACAAGTAGCGTCACTAGTACTAATGGTAGTTGGTCATATGATGCTACTGAAGACTCTTACAATGCAACAATATCTTACCCTGCCATAACTCAAGCAGTTGTTGACAGGGGTACAGTTCAAGTGCAGATAGGTAATAGTTCTGGCACAAGTTGGGTTGCTCTTCCTTTTGCATATTTTGATTTGCAATATTCTTATGAATACAGAGTCGGTCAAGTTGTAATTTCAGTTGTATTGAATAACAGTACACCGCTTGCGAATCCTGGAGGACAAGTATTTAAAATAGTTGTTATTCCTCCAGCTTCTAAATCTTCGGAGCCTATTTCAAGTGAAAATAACGAAAGAGTAGAACAGATATTTAAAATCAAGGGATAAATATAAATCGTAAAACAGTCCCCTAAAACGTCCCCTAAAATCAAAACCCCCTTGTAAACACTTGATTTACAAGGGGGTTTATATTTAATTGTACCCGGAAGGGGACTTGAACCCCTACGCTTGCGCACACGCCCCTCAAACGTGCTTGTCTACCAATTTCAACACCCGGGCAGACCGTCTAAAATCAAGGAATTTGAATAAGACACTGCAAAATTACGAATTTTATGGCAATCCTTGCATTTTCACAGGAAATAAATGTATATTTGCAGCCCTGTTTCTTGCCGCTGTTTACACAAAGTAAAGAATGCCGATCCAGTAATTATTAAAACAAAAGACAATGAGCCTTTTATTAGATTACGTAAAAACGCAACTCGCACCTGAACACAAACATCCTAAGTTTAAAGCTGGCGATACCATTACTGTATCCTACAAAATTAAAGAGGGTGACAAAGAACGTATTCAGTTATTTACAGGTGTAGTAATCCAACGCAAAAACGAACGTGCTACTGCTTCCTTTACTGTACGAAAAATGAGCAATGGTATCGGTGTTGAGCGTATCTTTCCTATTACCTCACCTTTCATTGATAAAATCGAAGTCAACAAAGTGGGTATTGTGCGCCGTGCTAAATTATTCTATCTGCGCAGCAGAACTGGTAAAGCAGCGCGTATCCGCGAAAAACTCGTTAATAATTCACAGAAAAAAGCCTAATCCGGCCATTTTTCACACTTTTTAAGCCTGCTGTTCGTAACAGCAGGCTTTTTTTTGATGCATAAGTTCCTAAATCGATTAACTTTGGCGGTATGGATCTCAAGAACCAAATCATCCAACTCCTCCAGAAAGAGCACTATACATTCGCTCAACTGGCTGACTATCTTCAAATGACCGAAGAAGTTCTTGATCATGAATTATCCTCCAAAACCCTGGAACTACGAAATCTCGAAGCCATCGCCAAAGCACTTCGGGTGCCCCTTTATTCCTTCTTTCGCTCTGATAAGGCACTTTACGCCATCCATCGCCAGCCCCTGGCTGTGAACAGACAGTGGACCGGCTCCGATGAAATTAAGACCGCTGAGCAACTCCGTGAAGAAATTGAATTGATGCGCGAAATTATTGCGCTGAAAGAGAAACAAATTCACCGCTTGACTGCCTGATTTTTGCTGCGCAAAATGCTTATATTTGGTCTGAATTATGGCATTCGACCTGTTTATCACCTTTATCCTCATTCTTGTTAATGGTTTCTTTGTCTGTGCTGAATTTGCATTTGTTAAAGTTCGAGCCAGTCAACTCGACATTAAAGCACAAACCGGTAGTAGCCGCGCAAAACTTGCAAAATCCCTGCTTGAAAAGCTCGATGCTTATCTGAGCGCGACGCAACTTGGTATTACGCTCGCTTCCCTCGCCTTGGGTGCTGTCGGCGAAGAGGTTATCTCCCACCTTGTCACCATCCTTTTCGATAAAGCTGGATGGGCGAACGGGGCGCCAAATGCGCATACTTTTTCCCTTCCCATCGCCTTAGCGCTTCTTACCTACTTTCACGTCACCCTGGGTGAACAGATTCCCAAAATGATTGGTATTAAGTATTCCATGGCTGCAGTCCTTATCATCGCCTGGCCAATGCGCGTCTTTTACTTCATTTGCTCTCCCTTTATCTGGTTTCTAAATAAAAGTTCAAATGTCGCCCTTCACATCATGGGTGTAAAAAAACCGGAAGAAGAATTCCACTCCGAGGAAGAACTGCGCCTCATCCTCACGGAAAGCGAAGAGGGTGGCGCCATTAAACCGAGCGAAAATGAACTCATTCAAAATGTTTTTGACTTTGATGACCGCATCGTGAAACAAATCATGGTCCCCCAAAATCGTGTGATTGCTTTAGACGTAGAGTTGGGAAGGCAAGAAGTCACCAAACAAATTATTGAAGAGGGCTTCTCCCGTTTTCCAATCTATCTGGGGGACATCGATAATATTGTGGGCATTGTCCACACCAAAGATTTACTGCGAACACTGATGGATAATAAGTTCCGCAGCATGAAGGACATCATGCGTCCCGTCCATTTTGTGCCGGAAAGCATGAAAATAAACGAACTTCTTCGCGATTTTCAAAAACATCATTTTCAAATGGCCATTGTTACCAACGAATTTGGCTCTACAGCAGGGCTCGTTACCATGGAAGATGTCATCGAAGAATTAGTCGGCGAAATCCAAGATGAACACGATGAGGAAATGCCAAACGTGGAGAAAAAAAGTGATACGGAGTTCGTGGTGAATGCACAGGCAGCCATCACCGATGTCAACGAAGCACTTCCCATCGCACTTCCCGAAAACCCGCAGTACGAGACCGTCTCCGGCTATATTAATTTTATTTTCGGACGCATTCCCGCAGTAAATGACCGTCGCAAAAAAGATGGCTATGAAATTGTGATTGTCAAGCGAAATCGTCAAAGTGTGGACTCCGTTAAGTTTACTGTATTAGATGATAATGCAAAGTGAATAAAAAATTAGATCAGCAATATTGGGCAGACCGTTATAAAAAGGGGGAAACGGGTTGGGATGCTGGTAAAATTACAAGTCCACTTAAATCTTATTTTGATCAACTGAATCATAAAGAAATAAGAATACTGATACCTGGTGCTGGTAATGCGCATGAAGCGGAATACCTCATCAACCATGATTTTAGCAATGTGACTGTCTGCGACCTTGCGCTAGCGCCCCTTATGGCACTGCAACAACGTTGCCCCGCTATGAAAGCGGAACACTTGCTACAGGGAGATTTTTTCGAAATCAAAGACCGTGAATTTGACCTCATCGTTGAACAAACTTTTTTCTGTGCCATTGCTCCCGCTCTCCGTAAAAACTATTTTACAAAAATGCTGGAACTCCTTGTCCCCGGGGGGCGACTGGCCGGACTACTTTTTAATGATGTACTCAATAGTGATTTTCCACCTTTCGGCGGGACGAAAGAAGAATACCTGACCTATATTCCCGAGGGATTTGATATTCTCACCTTCGAGACTTGTACTAATTCCATTGCGCCTCGTCAGGGACGTGAATTTTTTATAGAGCTTCAGAAAAACGACCATGAACCAGCGTGAATTGTTTCTGCGTCATGTTGCACAAACCTCTGACCAGCCTCTG
>CALPON020000198.1 GCA_943325195.2 Sphingobacterium thalpophilum
CCCATCGAAGCCCCCGTCAACCAGCCTTCTGTTTCCACAACGCAACCGCACTTGTCCAAAATGGGGGATAAGGCCGTTTTGTTTTTTGTAAGTGACCGCCCTGGTGGGCAGGGGGGACTAGATATTTGGTATTGCTACCGCAGTGGCAAAACTGCTTTTTCAGAACCCATAAATGCCGGACCAGCAGTGAACTCACCGGAGGATGATCTTAATCCTTGGTTTGATGCGAAATCTTCTGTTTTGTTTTTTAGTAGTACCTATCATCGTGGCTTTGGTGGCTATGATATTTTTAAATCTGCGTTTAAGGATGGTAAATTTGAGACGCCAGTCAATGCGGGTTCTCCCCTTAATAGTCCACATAATGATCTTTATTATTCACAAAATGAAACGGGCACGCATTTGTATTTAAGCAGCAACCGCACGGGTTCTCTGTTTGACGGGCGGGTTAACTGCTGTAGTGATATTTACAGGTTTACAATCGACACGACCGTCATCCGCCCGGTCCTGGTTGACAGTACTGCCATTGTGCGCGAAAAAATCAAACTGCTGGTGCCACTTACACTTTATTTTCACAATGATGAACCGGAACCGAAAACAACTTTAACGCTCACTTCCAAGTCCTATGATAGCACCTATTCGGCATATGCGCGTTTAAAACCGCGCTATCTGGAAGAGTACAGTGTTAATTTAAAAGGTGTAGAAAAACAAAAAGCAAAGGATTTGATAGAGAACTTTTTTACCGATAGTCTGGAAGGGGGAATCGATCAACTCGCCAAATTTTCGGGACTTCTCAAGCAGGTGCTTGAAAAAGGCGAAACCGTGAAAATCACGATGAAAGGTTACTGCAGTCCCCTTGCCAGCACGAATTACAATATTAACCTAGCCCGCCGGCGCATTAGTAGCTTGCGCAATTATTTTATACAGGCGGATAAGGGACAGCTGAAGAAATACATTAATAATAAAACGCCTGGTGAAGGGAAAATTATTTTTGAAGATGTAGACATCGGTGAATTACCGGTCAGCCGGGCGAGTGATAATTTTAAGGACAAACGAAATTCAGTATATAGTCCCTTTGCCGCAGGGGAGCGAAAAATTCAAATCATAGCGATCAGTTTTGGTTCACGCTAATTTTTCTGCGCAGTAAACAAAGTATAAGAATCTGTAATCCTTAAGGTATCTGTTTTTGTGCCACTCTCACGCAGATAACGTTCAATCATATCCCAGTCTAAATCGGTACGGACAAGAAAGTGGCGAATCTGATGTTTTTTATAAAATGCCATATTCTCTTCCGGAGTCTTCATCCAAGCTGGAATCGTTGTTGGCAGACCCGTGAACAAATGCAAAGCCCTCGGTTTTGTGCTAACCACGATGGTACTGCTGTCCAAATGGGTCTTTAACCAATGAAAGACCGCTTTGTCTTTAGGGGTATAAGGCGTCCAGTTGGCATCATAGGGTTTGTCTTTTATTTTTGGAAGAAGAAACAAAAGGTAAAGATAGCAGAGCAGGGGCAGCATCTGAGGTGGCACTTTCAGCTGCATCCGTTGCACTAACAAGCCGGTAAACTGAGCCGTAAACAGGACGAAAACAGGTAAGAGCGGCAATAGATAGCGCAGACCCTGACGCACGGGTAGGACAAGGATAAGCAAGCACAGAAGAAACGCATACCAGGTAGGGAGGCTCCGCCATTTGACAAGGCGCATTGCTAATGAGACCAGAAAGAAAAGGGCAAGTAGCGTCCCTATTAATAACTCAAAGCGGTAAAGACCTTCATTGTCGGTTCTGAAAACAAAAAAAGACTGAAGGAGTTCAAACAAATACGAGGCATTGGTTTTAATGAGTTGCCAATAGTGCTCAGCAGAATTTTGAAATAAGTCGAGATAAAAACGACTGCCATCCTCTGCACCGCTTAAAATTTTAAAGTGAAGTCCACTATAAATAAGCGCAAAGAGGCATAAGATCTGGCCACTGCTGCTCGGTTCTTTTTTCCTGCCAAGCAGCTGACCGAAAAATAACAATGCCTCGGCAATTACCAGTAAGATGGCTTGAGAGCGGACCAAACAAGAGAAGGCAAGCAACAGGGCAAGTAACAGGCTTCCCAGGAATCCTACATAAGTGCTTCGCCGGAGCAGTAAATAAAGACTGCTGAAAAAAAGCAAAGGCAGGTCTGAAAGAACATACCATTTCAGATCCAAAACAGAAGCAGCATAAACAGAGAGTAAAGCTAACCACATAGCGCTGCGCTCGCTGAAAAAAGGACGGTAGAAATAAAAAAGAACAAATGCCAGCAAGACCATTAGGGCACTTATCAAGGTGAGCATGGCCGAAATCGAATCCCCGAAAAAATAAATGATGGGTGCCAGCAACATCGGAAAGCCAGGTGGGTAGGAGGGTGGGGCGTATTCGGTATTCAAGGGATTGTAAATAAAGCCACTGGCACTATAATTTAATCCTTGTGAAATATTTTGTCCTTCTTTAATGTACTGTGCAAAATCATCGCCCCAAGACTGGGTATCCTGCAAGCCAATAAAAAAAAGAGGAAGCGAAAAAAGTAACAACAGTAATGGCGCCCGCCAGCGGCGTTTCGTTTTCATGATTTGAAAATACGGATAATAAAGGTTTCAGGAAAGTGCTGAAGTGGCATTATTCAAAACGAAGACTTTCGATGGGGTCGAGTTCTGCAGCGCGACGTGCAGGCAGGTAACCACTGACAAGTCCAACAATCACACAAATAACGGCGCCGGTGCAAATCCAGAACCAGGGCACAAAAAAACCAGTGTCCAGTGCGAAACTAATTAGATTACCAATGATGATTCCGAAGAGGATACCAAGCAATCCCCCTAAAACACAGATGACGACACTTTCAATTAAAAATTGATTGCGTATCACCACTTTTGTAGCCCCCATGGCTTTGCGCACGCCGATTTCACGGGTACGTTCCGTCACACTAACCAGCATAATGTTCATCAAACCAATGGCCGCGCCCAGAAGTGTAATCAAACCAATGATGGTTGCCCCAACGGTGATGTTTTTCAAACTACCAATCAGGATATTGGCCAAATTATCTGCCTTGATAATGTCAAAATCATCTTTTCCGGTCACCGGGATTTTACGAACCGTGCGAAAAATACCTCGGGCCTCATGCAGCAGGGCATCGACGAGGTAGGCGTTTTTGGTGAGGATATTGATTGTAAAACTCATTTGTGGCTTACTGAAATATTGTCGCGCATTTAAGAGTGGTACCAGCGCAATTTTGTCTCCACCAAAACCCGAGCTATTTCCTTTGCTAGCTAGGACGCCAATAACACGGTAGCGACCCGCACCCACCTTAATGAATTTATCCAGCGCATTGCCCTTGCTGCCGAATAGGGCCTGCTCTACATCTTTGCCGATGATGATGAGGTGGGAACCACTGTTAATTTCGGAGATGCTAAAGTTTCTACCTTTCTCCAATTCATAACCAGAACATAAAATGTAATTTTCGTCCCCACCAAAAATCTGAATATTGGGATTTGTTTTTTGATCTTGATACTTCAGACGCGCTGAGAAACTGGCCAAAGTGGAGACTGAACTAAGCGCATCAAATTCGAATTTTTCTTTGAATTGCAGCGCTTCTTTGTATGAAATTGCCCTGTAGGTTTTGGCTTTCCTCCCTTTGCGGCCAACGCGGATATTCACATCCGCATTGCGTATCGTAAAGGTGTTAGCACCCATACTGGTAAAGTTACTGTTAATACCATTTTTAATTGCGTCAATAGCCGATAGGATACCGACAAGGGCCATAATACCGATACTAATGATCAGCATGGTAATAATCGCTCTCAACTTATTGGCCTTAATGGAATCAAGGGCAATGTAAATATTTTCGCGTGTAGTACTCACAGTGTTGCAAAAGTATGAATTGTTGCTTAGTCTCAGTGCGTATTATGACAAAAGCCCGCTGCTGAGGTTAAGCGGTAGAGAAAGAGCAGTCTAAAAAAAAATAGAATTTATAGACCCGCTGTCGCTTTGAGGGTATTAC
>CALPON020000199.1 GCA_943325195.2 Sphingobacterium thalpophilum
ACCGTCTTGGCAAAGAAACTGGTCAGAAACAGCTGCACGCCCCATTGTTTGAAGTACCAGATGCCGACGGTAGCGATAAACTGGGTCGCCACGAGAAATCCGTATATCGCTGGGATAAAGACACCCAATTTTTTCACACCGGGTGAAAACACCTGCGGAAAACTGATGAGAATGCCCAGGTAAGAAAGCACACAGAAGATGGTTATGGCACGTGGACGAATCATTAATTACTGCGGATCGCCTCCACTGGGTCTAATTGTGAGGCACTGTAGGCGGGAATAAACCCACTGATAATTCCAATAAGCACGGAAATCGTAAATCCTAAAATAATATTCGTCCCTGTCAACGTAATATCCATATCCATGACGCTACGCCCGGCCATGGCAACCAGCCAAGTGAGGACAAGACCAAAAAAACCACCAATGGTACTGAGCATGACACTCTCGCTTAGAAATTGAAGTAATATAAAAATATTCCGGGCGCCTAGACTTTTTTGAATACCGATCAGATTCGTGCGTTCGCGGACAGAGACGAACATAATATTTGCAATCCCAAAGCCGCCGACAAGGATGGAAAACCCGCCGATGATCCATCCCGCCAGTCCCACAATCTCAAATAAAGCATCAAAGCCTTTTGACAAGAGACTCGTTTCATTAAGCGCAAAATCAGGCTCTGCCATCGGCTTTAAACGCCTGATGGAACGCATAGCGCCAGTCAGTTCAGACATCATTTCTGCATTACTCACATTGGCTCGGGCTTTGGCGTAAATAGTAGGATCTGCATTTTCTGACCGAATGTCCAGCAAATAGCGTGCAAAATTGAAGGGACAAATAACTTGGTAATCGAAACTCATTCCAAGCAAACTCTCCCCTTCTTTCTTAATGACCCCTATGACTGTTGCCTTCTGACCTGCAATGCTGATTTGCTGGCCAATGGGGTCTTCCTGTCCATAAAGTCCTTCTGCGATACTGGCGCCAATAACAGCAACGCGATATCCTGCATCGGTTTCATTGCGGGTAAAGTAGCGCCCCGCGCTTAAATCAAATGCCTTTATTTTATAGAAATCATGCGAGATACCGGCAACTACGGCATTATTAATACTGTTAGATTTATATTTTAATGTTCTTCTTGCGCCAAGCCGGTAGGCCAGAGCTTCGGTAGAATGGCAACGTTTCTGCAATTCTGCTAGTTCTTCATACTGAGGTGTTGGCCGATTGATGTATTTCCACCAAGGATAGTCGGAGCCAAAGAGCCAAGGCCATTTCTGGACATAGACCACATTATTACCCAAAGACTGAATACTGCCGCGGATGTTATTTTCAAGACCGTCCACAATGGTAAAAACGAGAATTATCGCAAATATGCCGATGGTGATGCCCAGTAGACTGAGGAAAGACCGCAGTTTATTGCTAACGAGCGATTGCCAGGCAAAAAGGAGACTTTCTTTGAAGAGTAGACGAAACACAGTTTAAAAGTACCGAATATCAGGCAGAAAACAGCAGGAATGGGATGAGTGGTCCCGGGAGCTGATTTGTAGGCTATTTTCTTTTAGCAGGATCGTACTGTTCAGGGGGATTGGCTTGGCGGTCCTGATAACGCACCCTTTGCCGTTTCCGCAGCAAGTACAATAAACTACTGAGAATAAAAAAACCTAAGAAAAACAGCGCACTGTCATTGTCTTTTGTAATGAGGAAATAAATTGTCAGTCCCACACCCAGCAATGCCGCCACTAGCCAGAGTCTTTCGAGAAAGATCATGATTTTAATTTGTGTATCAGAGTTCATCGTTTTTTAATTGTATTGTTCCTGTTACTTGTTTTAACTCGTATTTACTAAAATCCTGATTACTCTCCATTCCGCGTCCCATGATAATTTCTTTATCCGTGGTTATTTTTACTGCCGCATCGGTATAGATGCGCTGGGAATTTTCATCCCAAATCAGTTTTTCAGTTTCAAGCTTTTCGCCATTTTTATTAATTACTTCCACGCCGTATTTAGCTTCCATTCTGCGGGTGAGATCGTAGCGGACTGCATAGTTGGCTTTTAGTCGGGCTGAAACTTTTTCATTCTCATCAAAAAAAGTTACAAATACACCTTTTGGCAAAAGTGTGAAGGGCTCTGATACATTTTTATTGAAGATGAGCATGCGGTTCGCTTTGAGGACAATCTTCAGCTGGGCACTGTCTGTATACAACAAGGTGACACTGTCACCAATTTGTGAGGGACTGAGTTCGCTTTTTGGAAGGCGCATCACATCCTGTAGGTCATTGGTGCACTTTGTGAGAAGCAGCACCAAGAGACAGAGTATGAAGGGGCGCCTGATCATTTAATCGTAACGGAATTTCTGAAACCACTTATCACAAAACGTGAAGCCAAAATTAACACGCAGGTAGGTCTGTCGGACATAGTCAGGCTGATTGAGTCCCATCTTTCCAACTTGTAGACTCAGGTGAACCATGGCGCTGCGACGGTTGATACCGACTGGCATTCCAAGTCCTGCACTGACATAATAATCTGAAAAGGTACTTGTTCCTGCTTTTAAAAATCCACTTTGGTAAGAGGCACCGAAGCGGTAATTCACTGTCCGCCAAAAAGCGCCAGAGCCGCTGGCATATTTTTCAGGCACATAATTAACACCGGCAGAGACCCTCACATTTTTAACAAGGTCGGTGGGTGCATTTAAATAGCGGAAACTTGTCCAGTCAGTAATGGCATAATCCGCCACGATATTCAGGCGATCGCCTTTTTTTATGGCGATGCCAAAACCCTGCTCGAGTGGCAGAATGATTTTAGAGCTTTGATTCACCTTGTAAAACACGGTATCGCGCACAATTTCCTGACCCGCGGAGGTAAGCAGATAGTTAAAAGCAGCTGTGTTATAGGTCACCGTCATGGGATTCTGAATATTTCCGATATAGCCCAGGCATACTTTTACGCGCTCGCGGAGTTGTCTTCTGATGAGTGGCATGCTTGCTGAGATACTATCCCTCAGTGCCGGTAACTGCTCAGCACGATAAGCACGGGCTTCTGATAGCTGCGTCACAAGCGCTTCAATCATGGTCTGACGCCGTTTCGGATCACGAATGCTATCAAAGGTAATCGCAATCTGTGCTCCAAAATTCCCGGTGAAAGCGCCCATGGTATATGAGTTTTCGCGGTAGGTATTGTTATAGAGTAAAGAATTGGGGAAGACAACGCGCGCAGTGTGTTGAACGGAACCAAAAACATAATTGGCATTAAAGCCCATTGAAAAATCACTTAGTAATTTACTCCCAAAATCATTCAGACGATTGGCACCACGCCCCGGCAGTAGGGAATCAGGGCGGTTCATCATTTTCCGACGGTAACGGATTGCCCGCTGGTGAAAAGGCATGATTCCATAGCCCATAAAGGCTTTATTTAATCCTCCTGAACCCTGATAGTTATAGAGGACATCACCCACGGCACTTAAATTTTTATAGTTTTCCGTTTCATAACCTACATCGGAAAAGGGCATGATGCCGAAAGCTGCCCCACCATTACTTCTGATTGGGAAGCCAAGACTGCCGTACGCGAAATTCGCGGACCACCTGTTGGCGGTAGAAGCACCAGCACCGCGGAAATGCGAAAAAATAAAACGACCACCCACTTCCAGACTGGTAATTCGGTTTAACGCATAAGAGGCGGGATTGCCTGGATTCACAAAGACGGGGGTCGTGGAATCTGCCTTGTGCGCAATAAAGGCCCCGCCCATACCCGTGTTATGCGCAAAGGTAGGTTGTGACAGTTCGCCCAGACCGTAACGAGAATAGGGACTAAACGTATTGTTTTGGCCCTGCGCGGAAACAAGGGTCAGTAAAGACAAAATGATAAGGTGTCCTGCTTTATTTTTCAATGTTATGTAATAAGATAGTGTGTAAACCCTGCAGGATTAAAAACTGATCGGCAAAGAAACGACTTTTAAGCTGGCTGCACAAATAATCGCTGTCCCCGCCCGTAATAACCACTTGCAAATCAGGATAGAGCGCCTGG
>CALPON020000200.1 GCA_943325195.2 Sphingobacterium thalpophilum
ATGACGAGGAGCTCTTAAGCCGTGCGGAAGAATTGAAGTTTGCGCCACTATTAATCGTTAATTTATTTCCATTTAAGTCTAAAGTCCCGGCAGTTAATGAAAAAGCCGGACTCGCGCCCAAGTCAATTAATAAGTCAGAATCCAAACGAAGCACAGAGGAGACTGCGCTGAGTGTAATCAAGAGATGGCGTAACTTCTGGCCAGAACCAGACACAAACTTTAAATTACCCCCGGTAGAATTCGAACTAAAAGATATCCGCGAGTTATTACTGCTACCATCCAAATTGCCGTTGCAAATCATGGCTCCATCAATGGTCAAAAGTGCTCCATTTAAACTGAGGACTTTTGAATTATCGATGGTTAGATTGCCATCCACTGTGATATTTGCCTGTAAGACATTGTTTTCGCTAATGATTAAGTTCTTAAAACTAGCGCCGCCCCATTCAAAAATATTAGGAGAATTAGTGCCGTAGATGATTGTACTTCCGGTCATCGGAATAGAGTTTAGGTAGTTGATCGTGATATTGGTCCGAATATCAAGTGTGGCATTATCATTTACCTGGATGACGGGCGTGTTGGGCAAACTGGCCCCGTTGGCAAAAATCACGGTCACTAAAGTAGGCAGTGCAAAATCACCGATATGAATTGTAGCTGACCCATCAAGTCCCCAGCTAGAGGATAAGGTGACAAGCGCATTATTATTTTCGATGACCCAAGTATCACTGGAGGTAAAGTTCGCGGGCACTGAACCGCTGCCATTCTTTGCGCTATTCCAAGAACTTAAGGAAGTTAAACTTCCTCCGACTTGCAGATAATAGACTGCTGCTGACACCTGCTCAACGATAAAAAAGCTTAGTAAGAGGGTGCTCAAAAGGATTGTTTTTCTCATTTTAGATCTATTTTTTGTATATCCGAAATTACAAACTATTTTGCATCTTTAAAACAATAAATAGGGTTTTCACTTCTTTTGTGTATCCTTACCCTATTTTTTAACAGATTAGATTTGCCGTAAACTGGGTCAAGAAGCCAGTCATTTGTTGATTTTTGATGTTTTTTGAGTACAACTTGCAGCCTAAGCCAAGTAACTGCGGCGAGAGTCCGGATTCGGCCTGTTTTTTAAGAAGATCTTCGGCGCCGCCACTTATCAAAAACTGCCGTTCAGCCCGCAATATTTAATTACATTAGCGACTTAAAATTTGATAATCCCCGATGAATCGGTTTCTTTTGGCGCTGTGCCTTGTTTTTAGTTTCTTTCTTGCCCAAAGTCAGGCAAACGGCACGCTGAAGGGCTTCCTCTATGAGAAAGGTACCGGAGAAGCCGTGCCTTTCGCCAATGTGTTTCTGCGAGGGACGAACATCGGCGGCAATACGGACCTCAACGGGTTTTTTAGCATTAACCGCATCCCCCCGGGAAAATATACACTCCTGATTACTAGTCTAGATTTCGATACTATCCGCGAAAACGTCAGCATCGCGGCGGGTGAGATGATTCAAAAAAAATTCTTCGCCGTAAAAGGTGGTCTAAATTTGGAGGAGATCGAAGTCACTACCACCGCCGCCGATAAGGTCGAAAACACCAGTGTGGGCATTCAAAAAATTGATCCGATTGTCATTAACAAGCTTCCCAGTGTGGGTGAACCGGATATTGCGCAGTACCTGCAGGTCCTCCCCGGCGTAGTGTTTACAGGTGATCAAGGCGGACAACTATACATCCGCGGGGGCTTACCGGTGCAAAATAAAGTCTTGCTTGACGGTCTCATCGTCTACAATCCCTTCCACTCCATTGGCCTCTTCTCTGTTTTTGATGCAGAGATCATGAAAAATGCAAATGTCTACAGTGCGGGCTTTGGTGCGGAATACGGGGGAAGAACCTCTTCTATCATGGACATTACCACCCGCGATGGAAATAAAAAACGAATTGGGGGAAAAGTATCCGCCTCTACTTTCGGCGCTAAGATGGTGATTGAAGGTCCTTTCAAAAAACTGACGGATGAAGGTACTACCAGTTCCTCATTTATTGTCTCCGCAAAGCACTCCTACCTCCCACAAACTTCGAAACTTCTTTATCCTTATGCCAATGCGGGGGGACTACCTTTCTATTACACCGACTTGTATGCCAAGGCGGCGATTAATAGCACCAGCGGGAGCAAGATCAGTGTCTTTGGTTTTACGTTTAATGATAAAGTGGATTATCAAAATGTGGCCTCTTTCTCTTGGCGAAATAATGGCATTGGCACGAATTTTTTAATTGTTCCGCAGTCGAGCAATCTGCTCATGGAAGGAACCATTGCTTACTCGGATTATAAGATCAACTATAGTAATCCGAATCTGGAGAGTGACTCCAAAATGAGTGGCATCGGGGGCTTCAACGCTGGTTTTAATTTTGTCAAGTTTTTTGGTAAACAGGAATTACGCTATGGTTTTGAGACAGTGATTACAAGTACGGAGTATCAGGTGCAGAATCCCAATTACGCTGTGATCAAGGTCAGCCGCTCTACCACGGATGTTGCTGCGTTTGTGAAACATAAATTTATTGGTCGCTCCAAATCCCTCGTCTTTGAGCCGAGTCTGCGTTTGCAGTATTACGCCAGTCTCAACATCATGAGTCCGGAACCCCGCGCTGCCATCAAACTTAACTTCACTAAGAAAATTCGTTTTAAAGGTGCTGCCGGTCTCTACAGTCAGACGCTCTTCAGTGCGAGCAATGATCGGGACATTGTGAACTTATTTTATGGCTTCATCAATGGTCCCAATAACGAAGACCTCTCCAAAACCTATCTCACGAGTAAGGGTGTGCAAGCCGATGCAAATTCATCCGTACAGAAGGCCAGCCATGTCGTTGCTGGCTTTGAGTTCGATCTCTTCAAGCATCTGGATTTGAATGTAGAAGTGTACCAAAAGTTTTTTAACCAGATTCTGAATACGAATCGCGATAAGATTTACGAGGACAACACGAGCAATACGTTTCGTCCCGATATGCTCAAGAAAAATTTCGTGATTGAACAAGGTCGTGCGCGGGGTTTTGATGTGACACTAAAATATGATCGTAAGCGTTTTTATTTTTGGGCTGTGTATTCCCTGACTTATAATGACCGCTGGGTGGGCTCTGGTGATTCCGTTATTAATTACCCTCCAAATTTTGACCGTCGTCATAACATCAATTTAGTCAGCTCCTACACCTTTGGTAAAAAGAAAAATTGGGAGATCAATGCCCGTTGGAATTTCGGAACTGGATTTCCATTTACGCAGACGCAGGGCTATATCAATACCTTGAATCCTTCTGGAGCGCTGACCTATAACTTTAACACAGGCAATGGCAATTTGAATTACATCCCCGGAGCGCTGAATCAGGGCCGTCTCCCGGACTACCATCGTTTTGATATTGGTGTCAAGTACCGTTATAAATTCAATGAGCGTACCAATCTGGAGGTGAATGCCGGAGCGACCAATGTGTATAACCGCGCGAATATTTTTTATGTGGATCGCTTTACGTTCCGTCGATTTAACCAATTGCCGATTATGCCGAGTGTGAATATTTCATTGGCATTTTAGAAGGCAGTAAACAAACGTATTAAAAAACAAGGCGATGGGTTTTAAGATTTATACAAAGACAGGTGACAAAGGAGAAACTTCTCTCATTGGTGGCACGCGACTGCCCAAGCAGCATTTGCGCATTGAAGCTTATGGAACGGTGGATGAACTCAATTCGCACATTGGTCTGGTCAGGGATGCCTGCGAGGGCCGTCCCTATTACGAATTACTCTTATCCATACAGGATCGTCTTTTTACGATGGGCTCGCAATTAGCGGCAGATCCGGAGAAAAATAAAATGGTTTTGCCGGAGCTTGCGGAAGAAGATCTAGAGGTATTAGAAAAGGCAATGGACGACATGGATGCGGTTTTACCGCCGATGAAACACTTTGTATTGCCAGGAGGTCATGTGCACGTGAGTTGGTGTCATGTTGCCCGCTGTGTCTGCCGTAGGGCGGAACGCGCGGTGCTTCG
>CALPON020000201.1 GCA_943325195.2 Sphingobacterium thalpophilum
TCTCCCACATAACTGGCAATCATTTTTTTGATTTGTCGCGTTTGCAAGAGTAAACCCAAACCAAAATCATCCACACCAGCATTATTACTGACACAGGTCAGCTGCTTAGTCCCCTGCTTGACCAGCTGAGCAATGCAATTTTCGGGAATCCCACAGAGTCCAAACCCGCCTACCAAAATGGTCATTCCATCGGCAAGATCCTTCAATGCTTCTTCTGCGCTGTTCACTACTCTGTTGATCATATTTTTAACTATCTAGGTTACTGCAAAAATAAAAATAAAATTCAATCTCCTCCCCCCGTCTCGCCTGCTCAGGGAGCGGAGTTCTTAGTATATTTTGAACGCTTTAGTACCCGCAGGGTATCGCTACCAGGTAATAAATAACGACGGAAGGCATACTTGCGCACAACTATAAAACTGTCGAGCTCATCAAATTGAATAACGTAGCTGCTCTTTGCTAGATTATCAAACTCCTTACGAAACCGCTCTGCCCCACCTTCCCAGCACATAATCTCAAAACCGGCATGAATGCTGTCTGCCTGAACACCGTCATTCTGCCGCAATTCCTCATATGCCTGCCACTTTAAACGGTTCCAACTGAAATAATCACGGGTACCAGCAATGCTAATATAAAACCAGAAAAGCAGAGGTAAAATCACCACCCAGAAAGAAAAAACCTGCGATTTTAGGGTATAAGCAAGAATAAGAAGGGATAATACGATGACAGGCATTTGATACCGATCAAAAAAAGTATCGGTTTCTAGTAACATCACCACATAAGCCCCAAACAAAAATACCAGAAATAAAAAACTTCGATTTACAGGGTGTTTCAAGCGCTGCGGCAGAGAAAGGACAAGTTGGAACACAACGAAAAAAGCAGCAGATAAAAAAATAATTTTTAATGCATTCAGCACATCTTCAAATTGCTGTGAAAAAAAATGGGGATGACCAGTGTAGTATCCGTTCAAAGTGGTATAGCTCGTATCGGGGCCAATGCCCGTATTACTAAGTACATTCCCAATCTGCAAAGGATAGCCTATAAATAGAAAAAAAGCCAGACTGATTGCAGCTAATGCCACTAGGCCCTGCACCCGCAGAGCACGAGCCTTAATCAACGAGGGTAAAAATGCCAATGTAAAACTTGCGGTATAGAACAAAGCATGAATAAGGATAATGCGGTAACGCGAAGATATACCTGTGAATAGATTCAACCAGAACTTTCGGTCAGCAGGAGAAAGTACATCAGAATATTTATAAGCTGCCTCGGGGCTCAGCACCAGGCGCAAATAGACTTCATAACGAAGGTAAATTAGGTAAGTAATCACGCAAATTAGCAAACCAGCAAAAACGTAAATAAGCCTTTTTTTAGAGAGCAACAAACATGAAAACGTAAAGACGAGTGGGAAAATAATCCCATACTGTCGCAGTAATACAAGACCAATAGACACAAGCAGCAAAGCCGGTAACAATTGCCAACGGGGTTCCTCAAAAAACAACCAAGCAAGATAGATACTGACAGTTAACAGCGTGCAAAAATTTACATCCGTCATGTACGTGTTCACCAAATTAAAATAAAGGGGATTACCTAATAAACTAAGACATAATCCAAAGGCGATTTTTTTATTTCCACTGATGCGCCGAGTCAACTGAAAGAGGACGGCCAGACCAATCACAGCCGAAAAAAGAGTAGAGAGTCGCAATACAGCAAAAGAAAATCCAAACAACTTTGTAAACAGCAGACCCCATATCAGATGCGTCACCAGCGTCATCGCCGGCCAGTCACCGAGTGTCAGAACATGCTCGGTCTGCAACTTCTGGACGGACCACGCATAAGTCCAATCATCATTCAGAGGAAAATTACCGCGGGCATTACTAAGGATAACTCCTCCAATGAGCAGTAGCAGCAGTGCTAGCAGGTAGCTATGTGTTCTAAAGAAAGAAGTCATGGCATTACTTTATGAACAAGTGAATCAGGAAGAATGCGCTGATAAACGAACAGGGTATCTTGTCGAAAAGGATAATACCGTCTGAAAGGATAGTCCCGCAAACGCTGAAATCCCGGTGCTCCTTGAAACTGAATCAGGTAGGCGTAGGATTCAAGAGAAAGAAAGGCCGACCACCACTGATCTTCACCCTCTGCCCAGCAGTTAATTTCAAAACCGGCATTAATATCCTTTAGCGGCACACCCTTTTTTTGCAGATCTACGCAGGCCTGCCAGCGTTTATCATTATACTGGAAATAATCTCGTGTCCCTGCGACCGAAGCGTATACAAAAAAAACAAGATAAAACACCGCAGGGCCAGTGCGAATTTCAAACGAGCGAAAAAGAATGGCGGTCCCAATAATAACAAGCACAATCAGCGGGAGATGGTAGCGGTCAAAATAACTTTCGGTGACCAACAAAAGAAGTAGGTAGCCAAGCATTAAGAAAAGACAGAACAACGAAAAAGTATCCTTCCAGAGTTTTGATATCTTTTGCGGCAGCACCAACAAAAAAAGAAAGACGCTGCTTCCACAAAAAAGATAAGTCAAGACCTGAAGTACCTGTGTGAAACTTTCCGAATGGTAATGCGCCAGTGGGCTCTGCCATGATTCATAAACGGTCTCTGGTCCTACCGCCATGTTTTTTACCACATTCCCATTCAGCAGGCTGAAACCCGGAATAAAATAAGCAGAAAGCAAGACTGTCAGGACGAGTGAAAACAAGATCTGTCCCCAGGTTTTTTGACGAAGAACCGGCACCAGAAACAAAACACAAAAAGGTGCGCTGTAAAACAAGAGGTTCAAGAAAATGGTACCGTAGCGGCTATTCAAACGGAATTTCAATACTTCGTAAAAACCGGGATCAGTCAGGTCAATTCCACTTGAAAATTTATAGGGAGAATCGGGGGACAGGTAACTTTTCAAATGACTCTCATAGCCCTTCAGACATAAGAAAAGCAAAAGGAAAGAAAAGACTAAGATGGAAATACCCTGCCAGTCTTTCCATCTTGAAAAAATGAGGGAGCCCAACAAGGCCAGCGGCAGGACTAGGCCGTACTGTCTCAGTAAAGTAATTGCCACTGAAATAGCCAGCAAAGGCACAAACAACCAGCGCTTGCCGGTCCTCAAATAACTGTGTGCGACCAGCAGATAGAGTAAAAGTAAGGTGACGAAATTCACATCCGTCATAAACGTATTGCTCAAATTAAAATAGAGGGGAATAAAAAGCAAAACGAGTCCCGCCCAAAAAGCCATACGGCTATTTCCGCTCATCCGATAGACAAGTAGAAAAAGGACAAAGAGTGCCAGACAAGAAGAAAAAAGATTTGAAAACCGCAGGACCGTGAAGGTAAATCCAAAAATCTTGGTCCACAAAAAGCCCCAGTAAATCTGCGTCACCAGCGTCATCGCGCACCAGTTTCCAATCGTGAGTTGATTTTTTTCTAAAAGAAACTTGACAGATTTGCTGTAGGACCAATCATCGTTCAAGGGAAAATCAGCGAGCGGATTGACAAAAATTTCAGCGATAAAAAAGAGGAGGAGCAGTAAAAAGTATAGACGGTATTCTTTTACAAATCTCAGCATGCTTTATTTTTTGTTTAAAGAGTCGTTTACGAATATCCGCACATTGTCCATTCCCGGCGGATAATAACGATAAAACGGAAAAGCAGCCACTTCCCTGAAGCCTGGCTCAGCATCAAACTGAATCAGGTATTTGCGTTTTTCCAGCGCCTGAAAATCCGTCAACCAGACGCGATCTCCCGCGTTCCAGCAGCTTTGCTCATATCCCGCACTTATCATTCCATCTTCTACTTGCTGTATTTTTAAGCTTGTGTAGGCTTTAACAGTAGCCTCCTGAACGGCCATATAATCATGTGTTCCAGCGACTGAAGAGTAAAAAAATGGTAAAATTGCAAACAGAAA
>CALPON020000202.1 GCA_943325195.2 Sphingobacterium thalpophilum
ACACTTCCGCCTGCTGCCGCTAATCAGCCCTCGCTTTACATTAAGTGGGCATTTGACAGAACGGGAACATCCTCAAATTTTAAAATAGATGATGTTAGTTTGCTAGGCAATCTACCCGTAGTTTCTCCTGCCAGCATCGCTTTTCTTAGCAATGATACCACGGCGAGTGAAGCCGCAGGATCTGCGTCTATCTATTTAAGACTCACTGCCAGCAGCACCGCCTCTGCCGCGATCACAGTTAGCGCTTCTGTCTTGTCCAACGCAGGTCTTGGTGATTATTCCATCCCTTCGCAAACCATTATTATCCCCGCGAATTCGCCAGTAAACAGCACGTTCCCTGTTTCAGTGAGTATCGTGAATGACCTCGTCGTGGAGTCTGCAGAATACATTGTTCTTAGACTTGTAAATCCTGTCAATACCGTAATTGGCTCCACCAACCAATGCACCTTCTACATTGCGGACAATGATAAATTAATTCCAAGTCCGAGTAATGCCATCAGTTTAAATCTACTGGCAAGCTTCTCTAATGGTGCTGGTGGCAGCAACTCAGCAGAAATTGTGGCGCATGATCCGAGTACTCAGCGCCTGTATATAGCAAATAGCATCGCCGGTAAACTTGACATCGTCAACTTTGTTAACCCGTCTGCACCCAGCTTGCTTGCCTCTATTTCTGTTACACCCTATGGCAACATTAATAGCGTGGCTGTCTACAATGGAACAGTGGCGGCGGCAATAGAGAATTTCAGCAATCCGCAAGACAGCGGAAAAGTGGTCTTTTTCAATTCCAACGGTACCTTCCTCAAGCAGGTAAACGTTGGCATGATGCCGGATATGATCACCTTCAATCGCTCGGGTACAAAAGTTATTACAGCCAATGAAGGGGAGCCGAATGCCGCCTATACAAATGATCCCGATGGATCGGTAAGTATCGTCAATATTTCAGGTGGAATTACCAACCTATCACAGAGCAACGTGTCACATGTAACATTCACAGTGTACAATGGTCAGGAGAGTGCCTTAAGAGCGCAAGGCATCCGTATTTATGGATTGAACGCATCCGCTTCAAAAGACTTTGAACCAGAGTATGTGGCCGTGGCTCAAGACGACTCGCGTTGCTGGGTAACCCTTCAAGAGAATAATGCAGTTGTAGAAATAAACCTCAACACGAATACAATTACGGCCATTCGCGCTCTTGGAACAAAAAACCATAATTTACTTAACAACGGGATGGACGCCTCAAATGTGACCAAGGGCATCAATATCTCTAATGTCCCTGTAAAAGGATTTTATTTGCCGGACGCCATTGCCACCTACACCGTTGGTGGTGCTAATTATATTATTACTGCCAATGAAGGAGACACGCGCGCCTATGCTGGTTTTTCGGAAGAAACCCGCGTTGCCAGTCTCAACTTGGACCCCCTTAAATTTCCAAACTCAGCCGAATTAAAAAACAATTATTTATTGGGTAGACTTACGGTGACGGATAAAAATGGTGACAGCGATACAGACGGGGACATTGATACCATTTACTCCATTGGCGCTCGTTCTTTTTCAATATGGAATGCCACTACTGGTGTGCAAGTATATGACAGCAAAGATGATTTGGAATTAATTACAGCCACTAATTCTTATAGCAATTTATTTAATTCCAGTCATAGTAACACCACGAGGAAAGACCGGAGCGATGATAAAGGTCCCGAGCCGGAAGGTGTAACTATCGGCACCATCGGATCATCCATCTATGCTTTTATCGCCCTTGAACGAATTGGAGGAGTAATGGTATATGAAGTGACGAATCCCTTATCACCTGTGTTTGTTACCTATGTCAATAACCGCAGCTTGCCTTTAAATGGTCCGGATTTAGGTTCCGAGGGTATTCTTTTCATCCCACAATCTCAAAGTCCAAATGGTCAGCATCTCGTTATCGCCGCAAATGAGATAAGCAGCACTTTAAGCATCTGGGGTATTGCTGGTTGTGCAAGCCCTTTATCTAGCGCTTTGACTGTTAGTGGTCAAACGGCAGTTGCCTGCTCTGCACAGCCCCCCGTATTAAGTGTGGCGCCCTCTGGCACCTTAAGTTATCAGTGGTATCTCAATGGCCAGACCATCAGCGGCGCCACTAGTAACTCCTTTTCCCCTTCCGCAACAGGTAGCTATTCGGTAGCTATCTCAGGAGGAACAAATTGCAACACCTCGTCCTTAACAAGAAGTTTTACCATTCAGCCGACACCGACACTGGCAGTGGCAGGGCCGACATCGGTTTGTATCGGTTCGGCCCTATCACAAACAGTCAGCGGCGCATCGACATATACTTGGAATAACTCGTTAGTTGGCTCTGTAGTTACTCTAGCACCGGCCTCCTCAGGAATCTATACAATTGCGGGAACATCCACCAACAATTGTATAGCAACAATTACGAGTACTATTTCTGTCCGCCAATTACCAGCCGTTTTAATTGCATTACCGCCACAATCTGTTTGCGCCGGACAGACTATTAATCTTTCTGCAAGCGGGGCAACTTCTTACAGTTGGAACACAGGGGCAAGCGGCTCAACCATTACTACAACGCCGATGAGTAACACTTCATACTTTGTAATCGGCACTGATGCCTTTGGTTGCGCTGGCACAGGCGCCGCCCAACTGACAGTGAATCCTTCACCCGCTATTCTTTTGTCTGCTTCCAGCATTTCGGTGTGTGCAGGCGCTGCCATAAGTTTTACCGCTTCGGGTGCCAGTACGTATACCTGGAGCACTGGGGCTACTGGTCCTGTAGTCAGCACCACCGCTGTCATCACCAGCACCTCCTACTCGGTTAGTGGTGCTGGCAACAATGGCTGTCGGTCGGGTTCGGAAATACAGATAAGTGTGTTCCCCCGCCCTTCGTTGGTTGTCACTTCTTCCTCTCCAACGGTTTGCGTCGGTGAAACCGCGACCTTGTCAGCTGGCGGCGCAAGCAACTTCAGCTGGTTAAACGGTTCAATTGGCGCAAGTCTGAGCGTCCAACCCACCATCACCACACAGTATACTGTCACAGGGTCCAGCAATCAAGGCTGTACCAGTTCGATGAGTATTCTGCAAGTAGTAGATGCATGTACTGGGATCCAGCAAATCGAATCAAGGGCTACTCTCGCTGCCTATCCAAATCCCGCAGCAAACAGTATTCACCTTTCAAATCCTTCAGGGACCGGAAATCTAATCATCACCGATGCCTCCGGGAAAACTGTAAAATCAATTTTGATTACAGAGGTCAATCAAGAAATTCCTGTTTCTGACCTTGCAAGAGGTCTCTACTTCCTGAATCTTTTCTCAGAAGGTACGAGCTTAAGTGCTAAAGTAATTTTGGAGTGATAAAATTTCATTACGAGAGCCGGAACACGGGATGCCGTGTTCCGGATTTTTTGTGTCCTAAATTAGAAGGATTGCGACGTGATCCTCATTGGACTCCCACCTTACAATGCAAAATGCGTCAGCAAAAGCTGCCATTTTTATTTTTGCTCAGCAGAATTTTCCCTTATTACATTATTTACCAGGCTAACTAGAGAAGGTAATAAGGTAGAGTAGAACAGGATTGTATATTACTAGGGTAATAAGGGATGCTTTCTGCTATAAACTCCCTTATTCCCTTAGTAGAAAATCAGTGAATCAGAATTTTCCCTTATTACATTATTTAGCAGGCTAACTAGAGAAGGTAGAAGAAAACCAAGTCGTCCATCACTAATGTGATAAGGGAGATTTCATGCCCGAAAAAATCTCAAGGATTACTACGTGATCCTCATTGGACTCCCACCTTACAATGCAAAATGCGTCAGCATAAGCTGCCGTTTTTATTTTTGCGCATTCCCTTACAAAAGCTTTGCTTTTGACGCCAATAAACTAAAAAGGA
>CALPON020000203.1 GCA_943325195.2 Sphingobacterium thalpophilum
GCACTCATCGCCGATGTCACGGCGGAATTCAACATGACCACCATCGTTGTGACACACGACATGAATAGTGTCATCGAGATTGGGGACAAAATCATGTTCGTCTATCAAGGACAGAATTGGTGGTCCGGCAACAAAACACAGATATTCGACAGCGGGAACGAAGAGATGACTGACTTTGTATTCGCGAGTGAATTTATCCGAAAGATCATCAAAGAAAAAAAGTAAAAATTAAGAGTAGAGAATTAAACTGCGTTCTTCCTCTTCACCTAGAGCGCACTACTTACTCCCCCTCCTGAATCTCCAGCCAGCGCATCCCCTTCTCGTCTAATTCATTGCTAACTTCTTTTAATTCATCACCGAGGCGCTGAATCTCCGCATAGTCTGTTAAGCCTTCTGCCAGCTTGGCTTCCAGGACCTTCTTTTTTTCTTCCAAGATTGGCAGCGCTTTTTCTAGTTCCGTTAGTTCGTGCTGTAGCTTGAAGGATAATTTTTTTGGGACCTGAACTTTAGGAGCCGAGTCCTTATTAATTTCTTCTTTGGTAAGAATATGGGGAGCAGCACCGCTTTTTTCAAGTTCGGCTAGTGGGATTTTTGTTGGCTCTTCTTCTTCCTCATCCTGCAGACTCTTCCATTCGCGGTAATCAGAGTAGGTGCCGGGATAATCTTTTATCACGCCTTTTCCCTCAAAAGCAAAGACATGGTCTACTAAACGATCCATAAAATAACGGTCATGGGAGACAATTAAAACACAACCACCAAAATCGTCCAAGAATTCTTCTAAGGTTTGAAGGGTCGCAATATCCAGATCATTCGTCGGCTCATCGAGAATCAGAAAGTTTGGATTTTTTACGAGCACAGTTAAGAGGTAGAGACGGCGGCGTTCACCACCGCTGAGTTTACTCACCATGCTGTATTGTTGTTCAGGCGGAAAATTAAAACGTGTGAGTAATTGCGTTGCGGATAAAGAAGTGCCGTTGGCCAGCGGAATGAATTCTGCAATTTCCTTCACCACTTCGATGATGCGCTTATCCTCACTTAACTGAATACCTGCTTGTGAATAATAACCAAAGACAACGGTGTCGCCAATATGCACGGTTCCCTTGTCGACGCTTTCCTGTTGCTGTAAAATTTTTAATAAGGTTGATTTACCAACGCCATTTTTTCCGACAACGCCAATTTTTTCACCCTTGATAAAAGTATAAGTGAAGTCGGTGAGCAGCGTTTTTTCACCGTACGCTTTTGCAATGTGTTTGAGTTCCACAATTTTTGAACCGAGACGTTCCATCTTAACGCTGAGCTCCACCTTTTTTTCATTGCGGCGTTGTTTAGCTTTTTGTTCCGTCTCGTAAAAAGCATCGACCCTATATTTTGCTTTTGTACCGCGCGCTTTAGGCATTTTGCGTACCCATTCGAGTTCGCGTTTGTACAAGTTTTTGGCTTTATCGATTTCCGAATTTTTAATGGCTTCGCGTTCTGCTTTTTTAGTCACAAAGTATTCAAAGTCACCTTTGTATTCGTACAATTCGCAGTGATCAATTTCCAGAATAGAATCGCAGACCGCATCTAAAAAATAACGGTCGTGCGTGACTAACAAAAGACTTAAGGTGCTCGAGGAGAGGTAATGTTCCAACCACTCGATCATTTCCACATCGAGGTGATTGGTGGGCTCATCCATGACGAGCAAATCGGGTTGATTAATGAGACTGAGTGCCAGTGCCACGCGTTTCTGTTGTCCCCCGCTAAGGCTTTCACAGAGCTGGCTCAGGTCGTGGATTTCGAGGCGACTGAGAATTTCCTGAAGATTTTTTTCATATTCCCAGGCGTCTAAGTCGGTCATACTCTGCAGTGCTGCATCGTAACGTTTGGCATTTTTATCACCCGGGTCTTCTTGAGAAGCCAGGAGTGCATCATCGTATTCTTTTATGCAGCGAACAAATTTATTATCGGCTGAGTGGAGGAGATCGGCAATAGTCTTGCCACTTTGAAAATGATAGTTTTGATCGAGGAAGGCCACACTCAGGTTCTTTCGGAACGCCACGTCGCCAGAATCCGCAATTTCAATCCCTCTCAGAATTTTAAACAGGGTGGTTTTACCCGATCCATTTTTTGCCACCAAGGCTTTTTTTTCGCCGTAATTGATACCGAAAGAAATATTTTTAAAGAGGACGCGGGCACCATAGGCTTTAGAAAGCTGGTTGACAGATAATAAATTCATGGCCGCAAAGGTAGGCTTAAAAGGTGGAATCAAGAGACTAAAAACCCGCGAGAAGGAGTCAAAAAGACCCTTTCCGACCAAAATAGCCCTTGTTTATCCAATACCCACGCTTCATTCACAGCATAAAGCTCGTCGCAGGGCTATTGCCGCGGAGCTAAGTGAACCCATCCCCATTCTTTGAATTGCTTGTGACAGCTGCATCCGAAAGAATAATATTTCAGAAAAAAGAAAATTCAAGAAAAGTGATGGAACGCTAAAGAAAAAAAAGCAAAGTTTGTTTGAGAACAAAAGCCCCGAAAAGAGAAGAAAAAAGTACGATTAGCTTGCAAAAAAAAGCGGCGATGTCGAAACCGCCGCTTTTAAATTTTTATAAGAACTGAGCCTTAGTTCACCCGTGAATAATCTTTTTGTTCCACTTGTTTACCTTGCTCATCCCAGCTTATCCAGACGCCCGATTTCTGGCCATCGGTATAGTTCATTTCGCAACGTTTGTTGCCTTGCTCATCAAATACCACCCAAGTCCCGCTTTTTTTGCCTAGTGAATAAAAGGCCAGAGCGGTAATTTTGCCGGACTCTGAGTACCGTAACCACTTCTGATCTTTCTGACCATTCACAAACATGCCGCTCTCCATGAGTTTTCCGGAAGCGAAAAAATAATTGGCAGGACCAGTGATCAGTCCGTCCTGAACGCTCAGTTCAGTGCGAATACCTTCCTGAACGCGTGAGATGGTCCCGCTGAAAAGTCCACCTTCATTATCTACATAAAATCCCTTGCTATTTAAAGACTGAGCAGAAAGCCCGGAAAGCAGGATAAAAAACGATAAAACAAAAACTAACTTTTTCATGTGCGCAGGTTTTAAAATTTCCCTACTACAAAGATATTAAGTTCACCTTCCCGAAACACTAAAGTAATGAAAAATTAACGTTAACTTTACTTTAAAGGCCCAGAAAAGGACTTAAACTACTGGTTAGCAGCTTGTTTAGAGTTCTTTTAATACTAAAACATCGAAATTACTGAGGCCGGAACTTTTGATGACCAAGGGCAGGTAGCCGATGGACTGTAATTGCAAGGTGCTGTTTTGTCCTGCTGGAAGGCTCAGGCTATAACGACCGGAGAGATCGGTATAAATGACTTCACCAGTTTCCACAATCTTAATTGTCGCACCGACAATTGCCTCACCATTGCTATCGGCTAGTTTGCCACAAATAGCGCGTGTTTTATTGGCGCCCGATGGCTCGGAACTCCCGGCCTGCAAATTCAGACTCAAGACCGTTAAAACAATGAAAAGCAAATTAAATTTCACGTTACGAAATTAGAGCAGAGCCTTTAACTGCAGCTTAGGGCAATATTATCAAAATGTTAAGTCGCTATATCAGGCAATCTCTATCTTTGTAACATGAGGATAGATATTATTAGCGCCGTGCCAGAACTCATGCAGAGCGCCTTTAGTCATAGTATTATGAAGCGTGCGATTGCTGCAGGACTGGCGGAAGTCAACCTGATTAATCTGCGCGATTATGCCTCCGGAAAACAAAAACAAATTGATGACTATGCCTTTGGTGGCGGAGCGGGCATGGTCCTTCTGATTGAGCCTATTGCAAAATGCATTGA
>CALPON020000204.1 GCA_943325195.2 Sphingobacterium thalpophilum
AGCCTGCAGCCTGTCCTTTGGATAAACTACAGCCGACTCACTCTTGTTAACCGGACGAGTCCTGAGCGGCTCACCATAGATCTTGGACTTGAATTTATTAGAGAGGATCGTACACATAAATTGGATAAGTTGATTATTGCAGAGGTTAAACAGGAAAAACGTAAAGCTTCACCTTTTATGGATGTCATGAAGAAATATCATATCCGCGAAGGTGGCATCAGTAAATACTGCATGGGCATTGCTTTTACGGACGAAAAAGTAAAAACAAATAACTTTAAATCTAGTTTAAAAACGATTAAAAAAATAAATATATGATGACACTACTTCAGATCGCTAATGATGCAGAGGTAACAATAAATGGCATGGATGCCATGCTAAAATTTGCTTCGAAGATCGGATTTCGGCTACTCATCGACTTGGCGACCATTTTTGTGCTGGTGCGCTTGATCTACTACCCTATTTATAAACAATCGGAGTTCTATTTTATGTTCGCCATTTTTAATCTGATCATCTTTATGATCTCGTTCCTGCTGAATAAGGTGGATCTGAGCATGGGGGCTGCCTTCGGACTATTTGCCGTCTTCAGTATGTTACGTTACCGTACCGAAAGTATCAGTATTAAAGACATGACGTATTTGTTTCTTTGTATTGCGATTGGGCTTCTCACAGCGGTCACCAAAATTAAAGATGCTGAGGATAAATATGAGTACATCTTCCTCATTGGACTCAACTCCGCAGTGCTTGCCCTGACCTGGTTTCTTGAAACAAATCGATTTGTGAAGAAAGAAATGAGCAAATTTATTACCTACGAAAATATCGAACTTATCCAATCGCACCGACAGGCTGAGTTACTGGAAGATATTAAATTGCGAACTGGTATCAACATACACCGATTCACCGTTCAGCGTATCAATTTCCTGAAAGATTCTGCCATTATTAAGATCTATTTCTACGAATGAAAACTGCTCCAGAAGATTTAAAAAAAACTGCCTCAGGTCAATCCCTTGAAAGATAATGGAATCTCCAAACGAAAACTACTTCCCTCCAACTGGCCTGCCATCAATGTAATGCTTCCACCCAACATTTCAACGAGGCGTTGGGTAACATAAAGACCCATCCCATTTGAACTTTCTCCAGAAGCACCCTGCCTTCCGATAAGAGGTTCCTTAAAAAGTTCCGGATGGACTTCTTTGCTTAAGCCAATTCCGTTGTCTTTTATCACCACAATAAACTGTGTCTCCCTCTTTTCAAGGATTACTTCCACATTACCTGCAGGTGAGGTGAACTTCACTGCGTTGGATAAAAGGTTTTGAATTATCTGAAAGAATTTAACCGGATCGGAGTTAACAATGACAGTGCTGTGGCTGCACGACAAAATAAAAGTTTTCCTAGGATACAACTCCCGCAACTTATCAAGCATCACATTTATTTTTTCTACTACATCAAAGGAAACAAAATTTACCACCAAGCGGGTGGACTCGAAGTGTTCTCTCTTCAGGAAATCACTCAAAATATCGATACACTGCTGCGTATTTTCATGTAATAAACTAATCAAATGGTGAGACTCAGCAGGCTCAGTATTTAGATCCTTCCCAAGTATGGACAAAATATCTTTACTGATAAATAAAAGACTACTCAAATTGTGTGTCAGCATATCCAGCAACATGTCCTTTTGTGCGGAATGTTTTATTAAATACTCTTCTTGGGATTTACGACGGGTAATGTCTCGTACAAAAGTAATCAGCATATTTCCATCTTCGAGTTCAATACTATCGCAAAGAACAGTCTTCTGATGTCCCCCAGGAAAGGAAATGCTTAATTCAATTTGAGAGAACTGGCCTTTTTCAAGGAATTTGGAATAAGTTTTTTCGACAAAACCAAAATCCTTCTCACTGAATAAAGTGAAAAGACAGGAAGGGCGGTGCATGACTTGCTCAGCACTTTTTTCAATAATGCTCAGAAAGGCTTTATTAAGATAGGTAAAAGTAGAGGCTCTTCGATTGTAGCAGGCCACACCAGTTCCCTTCAGTGCACCTGCAAATTGAAGTAATGAAAGGTTTTCCATCCTACTCCATAACAATGCGGCGTGAAAAGACAAAAGCAATAAGCTCCGCTACATTTTTCACCCCTGCCTTATCAAACAAGTGTTTTCGATGGGTCTCAACTGTCTTTTCAGAGACCCCGAGCTGATCGGCAATCTGCTTGGTGGAGTATCCTTTGGCGATTCTTTCCAGAACATTCTTTTCCGTCTTCGTAAAAATTTCAGTGATGGCCTTTAACTGTTCATCCTCCCGTCTCATAAAACGTTCTGCGTTTTTTGCTTTTTTACTGACCAGATTGTCCACATAGCGACCGCCTTTACTCACCGTGTCAATTGCTTCAAGTAATTCCAGATAGCCAGCTTTTTTGCTGACAAATGCATGTCCACCTTTACTAAAAAACTTATTGGCAAATTCAATGCTATCGTAAACAGTATTCGCAATTAATTTAATTTCGGGATCTGCCGCGATCCATCTCTCACACCATGCAAAACCATTCAGACCGCCTAGGTCCTCAGGATTGGCGAGTTGTAAATCAATAATTACAATCTTCGGCCGGTACTTTGTAACGTAATCAGATAGTTTTTCAGAATCCGGCAATTCCTGTAATATTTCTAGATTGGTCTGTCGCGCCAAAAGATAATTAACCGCCTCCCGCACAATTCTCAGGTCCTCAATGTATACAATTCGTGTTTTGCTTGTCATAAGTACGTTGCCCAAAATTTAAGAGCGCCTAAAACTAAAAATTAAAACACGAGTAGAGTCTCAGGGTTTTCCTCTAATCCATTCCCGCGCTAAGATGGGAATTCACTGACACAGGTACCTGCAAATAGAGGGCCTGAGCCTTTATTTTGTATTTAATCCGCGAAAAATACAGGAGAGCGCCAAAAACAGAAAGCGTCGAACAGACAACACAAAAGCTAGATGGCTTGCCTTTCGAACGAGGAAAAGGTCCCGCGGGGAAGGGTCATAAGTGAAAAGAAACCTTCAACCAAAAGTTGAATTATTTCTACAACCTTAAGAAACCATATGAGAAAGAGCAAGGAAGCTTTTAAGATGATCCGCCATTTCTGTACCAATCAGAATCCTGGAGTTATCTTTCAGGACAATTTGCAGACCTTCAGAACTGTTTATAGAATAACTGATGTTGGAACGACTACCCTTAATACCCGTGCCACCATACTCACTGAAGGCGTCGTACTTTCTAACATACATTTCAGAAATGACTGCAAAAGGAAGAAAGACATAACGACGCTGAAAAGGAAAATACCTAACATAAACACCCTCTGTAGAGATTGCCAGTTCCAACTTTGCCCGCATCATCGCGAGCGTGATTCCAAGCACCAAAGAAAAGATGCTAGCGAGTATCAGAATCCCCTCTAAAGCCACGTGTGAACTAAAAAATAGTTCACGTACTAAAAGAAAGCCCGTCAGAAAGTTGGCAGAAAACGTAACCACCAACGCAAACCAGCGCCCCAGTTGCTGAACTTCGGTGAACAAAACCGTTTCTTTGATTTCTTTACGGCGCTCTTTCATTTTTTGTACTATCAATACCCCTTGTGAAATTACAAAAATTCAGCGCCCCATTTACACTCCAATCCCCTTAGATCGCAATGTTAAATAAACTGGACACTACACTAAAAGTAGTTAACGTCCAAAATATTTCTCGGTGACTACCACAAAGGCCGAGTGAATATTCAAGGTATTACAA
>CALPON020000205.1 GCA_943325195.2 Sphingobacterium thalpophilum
GAAGCCAGAGTAGGTAGCTGCGATTTTGGCGCTTCAGCATTTTTTCGCGCGCTAAGGCAGCTGAACGATTCGGAAGTTCTTCCAAATAAACCAAGATCCATGGTCCCTTTCCTTTTGTGTAGCGCGACAGTCCCTTATTATGATAATCTAATCGCACATAAGGCTCCGCGCTCTCTCCTTTATAATAAACATCGTAAGCAGCCGAATAAATAATGTAAACGTAATGCATGGGGTTTGGGGTAAAAAAAATCCCGCTTAGTAGCGGGACTTTTGCGGACTGGACGGGACTCGAACCCCCTCGGCTTAGCCGAGGCGTGACAGATCGGCATTCTACTTTAAAAGATTACTAGGTTGAGAAAGAAGCCAGAGTAGGTAGCTGCGATTTTGCCGCTTCAGCATTTTTTCGCGCGCTAAGGCAGCTGAACGATTAGGAAGTTCTTCCAAATAAACCAAGATCCATGGTCCCTTGCCTTTTGTGTAGCGCGACAATCCCTTATTATGATAATCTAATCGCACATAGGGCTCCGCACTCTCTCCTTTGTAATAAACATCGTAAGCAGCTGAATAAATAATGTAAACGTAATGCATGGGGTTTGGGGTAAAAAAAATCCCGCTTAGTAGCGGGACTTTTGCGGGAAGAACATTACCCAATTGGAACCCTAAAGTAATTGGGAAAAAGTCGTTTGGAAAACGCAATTTCTCCACACAAAATTCCGAGACTGAACAAGGAGCAACTGGCTGAGGTTTTCTTGCGGGATTTGGCAGAGATTAACGAGTTTTATTTCTACGTGGAAGCCGAGCCATTTCTTACCCCTGAAAAGGATGAAAATCAATATCGTGTGGCATTTAAAAACCTGACACCGGCATAGGGAAGCATAAATTGACGGTGCATTAACAATAAAAGTCATCAGTCCTGGTGATGTTTTCGCTAGCAATACAGGCTTAGCGGAAATCGCTTTGGCAAGGGCACCGACAACACCTGAAACGCTCGTAAATACTGCAGTGTGTGTGTGATGTTGCATGAAGTCTTGTATCGATTAGGATACAAACTTCTGAAATGAATTATTGGGGAAAAGGTAGTTGAGAGTGTGTAAATCTCTAAACGGGTGTATGTAAATATATGGGGGTTAATTATTATTTTTGAAAGCAATAAATTAGAAAATACATCTGTAATTGCAAAAAGAATTAAATGAATAAAAGTTTCGCATATCACTCCATAATTGTATGGCTTTGCGAAGTTTTGTTTCGTGTATATACAAGTTAGCTGCAAGCGTAACGAAACACAAACAAAAGTAACAAAACGCAATTATGAGTAATATACCATTTCAGACCATAGACTGGACTTCAATTGAAAAAGTTGAATATAAAGGAGAAATCGGAGTAGCATTTTGGCAGACAATTCAATTTGATGGACTTAGAATTAGGTTAGTAGAATATTCAAACGAATATTTGGCAGACCATTGGTGTCAAAAAGGACATATTGTACATTGCTTAGATGGAGAGTTCATAAGCGAACTGAAAACCGGAGAGAAAATTAAGCTGACAAAAGGTGAAACTTATGTTGTTTCAGACGAACTTAGCTCTCATCGTTCAGTTTCTGAAAATGGCGTTAAACTTCTTATCATAGACGGAGACTTTTTGAAAAACAATTCATGAATAAATGCAGATGAAAATATTTGATTTGAAAACACTATTGACAAAAACGCTTGCAGCTAACAGCACCTACCCAAAAGGCTGGGTTTCGTGTTACAAAGACAGTTTTGTGGCAAATGGAAGTTTAGTTTTTCAAATCAAGTTTTGTGGTAAAAGTCCCGCCCTTCGGGTAGCTGCAAAACGTTAGCGGTTATTGTAAAAAGACGATAGAGTAAACATTTAAAAGACAAATAATCTAAACACATTTAATGAAAAAAATACTCATCATAAACGGACACCCAAACAGTGACAGTTATAATTTTGGACTTTTCGAAGCATACAAAAAAGGCGCATTAACTTCAGGAGCAGATATTAAGGAGATTGTGATTAAAGATTTAGTTTTCAATCCAAACTTGCAATTTGGTTACCAAAAAAGAACAGAATTAGAACCCGACTTATTAGATGCTTGGGAAAAAATCAAATGGGCTGACCATTTAGTTTGGATTCACCCTGTTTGGTGGGGCGGACTTCCTGCAATAACAAAAGGTTTTATTGATAGACTTTTTTTGCCCGGTTTTGCATTTCAGTATCGGGAAAATTCTGTTTGGTGGGACAAACTATTAGCAGGTAAGACGGCTCACATTATTACAACCCTTGACCAACCGTCTTGGTATTATTGGTTTGCATTTGGACGACCAAGCATTAACCAGTTAAAGAAATCCACTTTGGAGTTTTGTGGAATAAAGCCAGTTAAAGTAACTTATGTTGGACCAATAAAAAACACAGAACTTTCCTTACGAAAAAAATGGTTAGACAAAATTGAAAAATTGGGAGAAAACCTTAAATGAAAACTGACGACAAAAAACAACGAACCGCTAACAGAACCTTCAAGAAATTGGCGGTTCAGTGGTTAATTGAAGCTTTGTGCTTCGTATCAAGTTCAGTGGTGGCAGACAGTTTTCGCCTCCGAAATCGCCAACTTCTTGTAGCTGCAAATCGTTATGTGCAAGCCTAAAAGACAGATTAAACTATTGAACAAAGAATTGTCTAAAAAAACAAAAGGCATAAAAAAAATATTTCTACAATTCATATTGTTGATTTCACTATCTAATTTGGCTTTTGGTCAAACAAATATTTATGACAGTATTTTTGTTGGTGGACGTTGGAGAACTTTTTTAACTCATCTACCAACAGGATATAATACTTCAAATAATTATCCTTTGGTTTTAGCTTTTCACGGTGGCGGTTTATTAGGTTATCAATCTATTCAATATCAATCTCGTTTATCTCTAAAATCAGATACTGCAGGTTTTATTGTTGTATATCCAGAAGGAGTAAAAATTGCAGGAAATAGAACTTGGAATGCAGGAGGTTGTTGCGCCCCATCAACAACACAAAATGTAGGCGATGTTGGATTTGTAAATTCTTTACTAAATAATTTATTTGCAAACAGACCGATAGATACAACTCGTGTATATGCGACAGGTTTTTCAAATGGTGCGTTGTTGTGTTATCGAATTGCTAACCAACTAACAAATCGATTTGCCGCCATAGCACCAGTCGCAGGTGATTTAATGTATTATCCTTGGAATCCTGCAAAATCTATCCCAATAATTAGTTTTCATTCTTATCAAGACCAAAATGTAAAATATTTTGGAGGTATTACAGTTGGAACTACTGGAACATACTTTCCGCCTCAAGACAGCATGTTTAATATAATAAGCTCAAATTATTCTTGTGGCATTTTGAAAGACACCTTATTCCATAACACAAACCAATATGATCATTTTAAATATTCAAATTGTTCATGTAACGCGATAATGGAACAATATGTAAGTTATGACGGGGAACATTCTTGGCCTGGAGGACTTTCTTCAGGAACTGTAACTGTTAGCAATCAATTTAGTGCAACATATTTAATGTGGCAGTTCTTTCAGAATTATACAACAAGCTGTTTAACTACTGGTATTGAAAATTTTAACGAAACAAATATTAAGATAGAGGCATTCCCAAATCCATTCACAAACAAAATCAATCTGACTAACACGACTGGAAATGAAAATTTCACGCTTATTAATTATTTTGGTCAAGTTATTTGGACAGGTA
>CALPON020000206.1 GCA_943325195.2 Sphingobacterium thalpophilum
AGTCAGGCTGTTCAGCGACTGCTGCAGGTAAAACCTACAGTACCAGCATCACGATACCAAGCTCAAGCCCTTTTGGCTATAAACGCATGCGGGTGATTTTTAATTGCGATGGACTAACGGCCTCAACGAGTACCTACAATTTTGGTGAAACAGAGGATTATTGTGTTGAAATCAGTCCCCCTGTCGGTATTGGATCAGAAGCAGCACGTAGGTTAGATGTGCGCGTTTCTCCAAATCCAACCTCAGGTCAGCTCAATGTGCAACTAGAAAAAAACAACAATTATACACTGCATATTTTAAATACTTTAGGTCAAGTCATTTTATCGCAAGCGGCCGACATGCAAACTACCATTGATTTAAAAGATATCAATAGCGGCATCTACTTTTTAAAAGTCATGGATAAAAACCACACCTTGTATACGACCCGCATTATTAAAGAGTAAGGTAGTTTGGTTTTTGAAGGAACACGGTGATGAAAGTCCGTCGTGTCTCATCAGAGTAGTACTTTTTTAGAATTGCGCCTTTGTGTAAGGTGTTTAAAATTAAAAAAACCTTCCTTCTTGTCGCTTATAATGACGCAGTACGAGAAGGAAGGTTTTACTCAGAAAAGAACCTGCAGGCTGAAGAGAGCCGCCTCAAAGTAGTTGGCCAGCCATTCATCAAGTGCCGCGGTATCTCCTAATTCTAGGCCCTCGACTTTAATCCTGGATCCTTTTTACCCTAGTGATGCACAATCCAGTTCCCCTCTACCTTATTCCCTTCCCTGTTTGCCTGCCAAATATCCTAATATGGGAAAATTCTAATGCACTGTCTTTCTACCAGGGGCAAAAAGGGATTTCCAGAAACCCCAGGTTTCTGGGGCTCACCAAGCCAATCCTAAATTATTAAAGTAGCAATAGAGGGGTGTTTTCGGTCAATTGATGAAAAATCACCTTACTTCCCGCTGCTGACCAAGAAACTATTCCTTGACAATTACACGAAAGTCTCCGGCTATGCGGTGAGCCTGAAAACAAAGGTCGTGGTCCTGATAGCTCTTCAGTATCTGCTACTTCTTTTACTCCAGTCAGAAAACCTCAGATCAATTTAAATAGAAATTAATTCCTAAAATAGAGCCAAATAATCGCTTTTTTTTATATTTGATTGATTGAAAAAAGTAGGAAGCATATTATTACTTGTGATTATACTATTGCAAGCTGGAGGAATCTTCCTTTTTTATAAAACGGAACAATTTCTTGTCAGGCAAGAAATGCGAGAACTGCTAATTGACGATAAAGCTGAACTTCAAAAAATAAAGCTCTCTCTCATTGACTATAAGAGCTATAAAATTAATGCGCACGAACTATCTGTCAATGGAAAAATGTATGATGTGAAGTCCATGAAATTTTCGGGAGATAGTTTAGAACTGACAGTGATCAATGACTCCAAAGAAGAAGGTCTCTTAGAGAAAATTAAAGATCTACTGGAGGCCGATAATTTGCAGAAGAGCGATTATCCAAAGCAATTACACCAACTTCTAGCATTAAATTATCTTGCTCCTCCTGCAGCAGGTATTTTTTATAGTGCGTCTCCGTCGGAATATGATTTTCTTTCCCCTCCATTAATTATTTTTCCAATGGATATGGAAGTTTCTAATCCCCCGCCTAAGTTTGCTTAACTATTTTAAGTCAAAATTCTTTTGATTTAATTTTTTCTCAGCTCTGTCTTACTTTCTGTAGGAACTGAAGCACTCTTTCCTTTACTCCTAAAATATAAGGCAATGCCTGTATTAAGCATTTTATGTGCTTAGTTTGTTTTTGCCATAACTAATTTACTCATCATTGACCTTTAAAACGTATGAAAAACATACTATTATTTATTACTGTCAGTATAGCAGCAATAGGCTATTCGCAAAGCGAGCTTCCGGACTCCACTAAGTTTAAACAAGTTACCCTCAATGAAATAGAAATTACGGATAGTTTAAAAAATAATGAACCAACATTGTATCAAGCCCTTTCGCAAGTTAAACTAAATGAAACGGAAATTAAAAGAGGCCTAGGCCTATACCTTGATGATGCTATCAACGCCAATGCACCTGGGGTATTTATGCAGCGCCGCAGTATATCTGGGGGACAACAATTTAATATTAGAGGCTATGGAAATGGGGTGAGGGGAACAAACGGTGCAAACAGCAATTTTGACAGCCAAGGCTCAAAAGTGTATTTAAACGGCATTCCGGTAACCGATGCAGAAGGGATTACCTTAATGGATGATATTGATTTTGGATCCCTATCAAATGTGGAGGTAATTAAAGGTCCTGCAGGAACCCTATACGGCTTAGCCATTGCCGGAGTGGTGAATTTAGAAACTCAAAAAGCAGAAAAAGGAAAAGTATCCATTGGGCAAGATGTCATGCTTGGAAGCTATGGCTTAAGCCGGGCGACTACGCGTGTTCAACTAGGAGGGGAAAATTCATCTGTGCTCATTAACTACGGACACCAAGAATCGGATGGATTTATTATTCATACGGCATCGCAGAAA
This sequence comes from Sphingobacterium thalpophilum, assembly GCA_943325195.2. GTDB lineage: Bacteria > Bacteroidota > Bacteroidia > B-17B0 > Aurantibacillaceae > Aurantibacillus. The sequence continues at coordinate 2,518 of CALPON020000206.1, forward strand.
GATTTTGTCAACTTTGTTGCTGATTTTAAAGTTAGCGACAAACAGAAAATCACCACTTATCTGGGTTTTTCAAACAGCTATGATCAGCGGCAAGGCGAATTAACCATTGGACAATACGATACTCTCAATTATACCGGAAATAGTGCCTACATAAAAAACGATGCGCACTCCAGCGTAATTAGTTATAGAGCAGGCGTTGGTCATACCTACAAATTTACAAGACGTATTTCAAATACCACAACTCTCTTTGGTAGTGCTTTAACTAGTAATGCCAGTTCTGCCGGTGGCTGGACCGATAAAAACCCCCTTAATTATGGGCTTCGTTCAACCATTGATCTGAATTGTGCCCTAGGCTCAAACTTTGGATTATCATCTATCACTGGCATTGAACTCCAAAGACAAGATGCACAAATAATAGGATACAACATGGTTGCTGATAGCGCCAATCTCTCTGGTTACAATATGATTGGGTCTATGCGAAGTAATCAAGCGACCATTTCCAAAACCTCATCGGTTTTCTCAGAATGGACTTTAAAAATGCCCTACGAAATTGCCATCACAGCAGGTGTAGGGATTAGCAATATGGATATTACGCTAAGTGATCGATTTTATGTTGCAGCAAACAATAAGCCAGTTACTAAAATACCCAACTACTACAACGCCTCCTATAGTGGCCTGGTATCTCCCCACCTTGCCTTAAACAAAGTCTTTAATAAAAAAATATCTGCCTATGTTTCCTATAGTAAAGGCTATAAAGCGCCAGTAAGTTCTTATTTCTTTATTCCCACTACGGGTGAGGTAAATAGAAATCTTAAACCTGAAATTGGAGCACAATTGGAGTTAGGCACAAAAGGTCTTTTATTAAAAAATAAATTATATTATCAAATAGCCGTTTTCAATGCTGTATTTTCTGATAAGATGACAACTGTGGCTATCCCTCTAAATCCACCTGCTGTTGGAACTGCATACTCCTATATTACAAATCGCGGTAGTCAAGACCACAAAGGACTTGAAGCTTTATTAAACTATACAGCTTATGAATCTGCTGCTGCTGCAGTAAAATTTATTAAATCTTTTGTGAATTTAGCCTACTCCGACTTTAAGTATGTAGGTTATACTTTTCAAACGCTAAGCGCAGATAAAAAGCGTGTAGTTGAATTAGATTTTAGTGGTAACGCTGTAGCCGGTGTTGCGCCGGTTACTGCCAATGTAGG
>CALPON020000207.1 GCA_943325195.2 Sphingobacterium thalpophilum
CCAAGTCATGGATAATGGTAAAGGAATGAATGCTTTGGACGCTCGGATGTGCTTTGAGCGGCATGCCACTTCGAAAATAAGTTCAGCCGATGACCTTTTTCGGTTAACTACAAAAGGTTTTCGCGGCGAGGCACTGGCTAGTATTGCCGCTATCGCACAAGTGGAACTAAAAACCCGGCAACCTGAGGATACGCTCGCTCAGCAAATTATTGTCGAGGGGGGGAAGTTTATTTCGCAGGAAGAGTGCCAGGCTCCGGAAGGCACCAGTTTTATCGTCAAGAATCTTTTTTATAATATTCCGGCCCGCCGTAATTTTCTTAAGAACGATTCGGTGGAGCAAAAACACATTCTCGATGAAGTTGAGCGAGCAGCAGTTCCGCATACGGGAATTAATTTTACGGTCATCAGCAATGGAAACGAAATTTTGAATCTTCCGGCCGGAAGTTTAATGCAGCGCATCAAAGCTTTATTAGGGGCTTATATTCAAAAAGAGCTGCTTCAGATAAGCGAAGCCACTGATTTTGTAAATATCTCCGGTTATATCAGTCTCCCTTCTTCCGCCACCAAAGTCCGCAAAGAACAATTTTTCTTCATTAATAATCGCTATGTCCGTAATGCCTATCTGAACCATGCGGTGTATGAAGCTTATAAAGAATTAATTGGTCATCAGTCGCATCCGCGTTATTTTATTTTTCTGGAAATTAATCCGCAGCACATTGACATCAATATTCATCCCACCAAAACGGAAGTAAAGTTTACCGATGATAAAACGGTCTACATGCTTCTGCTCAGTGCGGTGAAACGTGCCTTAGGAAAGGCGAATGTAGGACCCTCATTAGATTTTGAAAGTGAAATGAGTTTTTCGGCCCCTGCTCCTTCGCATGGCCGTATATTAACGGCCCCGCAAATCAGTTACAACACCTCCTACAATCCCTTTAGTTCGCCAGGCCCAGCGGCGCCTGATAAAAATAACCGACAGAACTGGGAATCACTTTTTGAGGGATTCAAAAATACCGACACACCTGAACTACCTGAACAGTCTAAGATGGAAGAAGTGCAGCGGGAAACTTTGGATTTTCAGACCTTTCAGCTGAACAATAAATACATCGTTACATCCTACAATAACAATGTGCTCATCGTCGATCAGCAGCGCGCACATGAGCGGATTGTCTACGAGCATTACCTGCGCAGTAAAAAAGACGGACGGATTCCTTCTCAGCAAATGTTGTTTCCAGAACAGATGGAACTTAGTGCTAATGATTTTTCAATTATTCATGATCTGATTGAAGAACTCCGCCATCTTGGTTTCGAAATCGAAATCTTTGGAAAAAATTCCATCGTTGTCAATGGTGTGCCGGCAGATATGCAGGACTTTAACGTCCGCGAAACACTGGAGGGTATTCTTGAGACCTATAAGCTCAATACGATTGATGCGCGGGTTGAAAAGCGAGACAACCTCTGCCGGGCCATCGCCCGTAATATTGCCATAAAAGCCGGGAAAAAACTGGAACAGGAAGAAATTGCCTTACTGCTCAATCATTTATTCCGCTGTGAAAATCCTCTGTATACAGCAGCTGGCAAAACAGTTATGATGGATGTGGATTATCAAGAAGTCGAAAACTTTTTTAGAAAATAGTGAACTTTCAAAATCAATATCGTCCCGGTAGTTTCGGTCATTTGCCAGTTGTGACAAAAAACATCATTATTATTAATGTATTGATGTTTATTTTTAAGCTGGTACTGCAGCAACAGGGGATTAATCTTGACGATTATTTTGGCCTGCACAACCATCTCTCTCCCAATTTTAAACCCCATCAGTTCATTACCTACATTTTTATGCATGGTGATTTTTCGCACATCTTTTTTAATATGCTGGGTGTCTATATTTTTGGGCAGGTACTGGAACAAATCTGGGGACCCAAACGCTATCTTATTTTTTATCTCTTGACTGGGCTTGGTGCTGCACTGGTGCAGTATGTGATAATGCACTTTCAGATTACGGACAGTCTGGGAATTATTAATTCTGAGCTCGAAAACAACTTTATGCTCAGTGTGAGAGAACGCTCCTACTTAATTGATCAGAAGGATATTCTTTTGCGAAATGCAGTGGTAGTAGGTGCTTCGGGATCATTGATGGGACTCCTCGGAGGCTTTGGCATGCTTTTCCCCAATCGTTACATTTATATTTATTTTTTATTTCCAATCAAAGCCAAATGGATGGTTATTCTTTATGGTGCTTTCGAAATTTTCTCCGGCATTCAAAACGACCCCAATGATCCCGTCGCGCATTTCGCTCACATTGGGGGCTTACTCGTGGGAGTGCTCCTCGTGCTAATCTGGAGAAAAGACCGCCAACAATTCTATTGAACATGAGTGTATTAACTGATATTCGCCGCAAGTTCGAGCAACAGGGGGTTCTGACTCAAATCATTATCCTGAACGTAACCATATTTCTCACCGTGAATGTAGTGGGTAACATTTCACACCTGCAGCTGCTCGATTATCTTGCTCTTCCCGTTGGTGGAAGAAGTTTTCTGATGCGCTTCTGGACCTTCTTTACTTATATGTTTACGCATGCGGGACTGATGCACCTGTTCTGGAACATGCTTACGTTCTATTTCATGGCGCAGATTTTTTTTACCATCATGGGACAAAAGAAAATGCTGTATGTTTATGTCATGAGTGGCTTCAGCGGTGCGGCGCTTGTCTTGGCTGTCAGCCTACTTTTCCCTAGTTCTTTCGGAAATGCTCTTCTACTTGGCGCTTCTGCATCCGTGTTGGGTGTAGGTGCCGTGATGGCGGTGTATTCGCCCACCTACCGCGTCTTCCTTTTTGGAATGATTGAATTGCAATACCGCTACTTCTACCTGATCATGTTTGTACTCAGCACCATTATTGATCTCTCAGTTAATACAGGGGGAAAAATTTCGCACATGGGTGGCGCCGCTTTTGGCCTCATCTACGGCTACTTTTTGAAGAACGGACGGGATTTATTCGATTTCAATGCTTTAAAATTAGGCCCTAAAAAGCTGAAAGTAGTGAGCCGAAACACTTCTGTTTCCCCTCCTGCAGGACGAAGGGATGATGAACGCATGAATGCCTTGCTTGATAAGATATCAAAGAGTGGTTATGACAGTCTGACTAAAAGTGAAAAAGACGAACTGTTCCGGCTTTCACAAAAATAGCAAGCCTCAGCGTTCACTATCAAAATCATCCATTACTCGCCGATCTTTCTTTGTTGGACGTCCCGTACCTTTATCGCGACGAACATTCACGCTAAAAAAAGCAGAGGGCTGAAAATCTTTTTTTTCTGGCTCCGGAGAATGATCCGTGTAGTGTTCTTTGGCAAAATCAAAACTGCCGCGCTTCTCGAGCAGTCCAGTAACTTCAATAATTTTTTTATGATGGCCAATGTTCATCGTGTACCATTCACCTACCTTTACCAGATGCGATGCCTTGACCGATTCCCCGTCGAGTTTAACCTTCCCCCCTTTGATGGCCTCGGCAGCAAGGGTGCGGGACTTGTACATACGAATGGCCCAGAGGTAAGTATCAGCGCGGACTTCCATTTACCTAATTAGCACAATTCTTCCAGTATAAATGCGCGTACCATCCGTGAGCCACAATAAATAAAAACCATTTTCGTAGTTGACAAGATTTAGTGGCGCACTGTCTGCTGTGGTCACGGTATCAATGAAGTCTCTGGCAATACCCAGCTGGTCATATACAAA
>CALPON020000208.1 GCA_943325195.2 Sphingobacterium thalpophilum
CGTTGAATGGTATCCAAAACATGGGTCACTACGGCGGTACAGCCGATAGCAGAGGTGATTTTTAGTCGGACAACCGGCGTATACGCGGTATAGATTGTGTAGGGATTAAGGCTACCCTGCGTGAGCGTGAAGCTGGGACTTGTTTGTGTGCTAATTTGTTGATTTGCGCCAGACCAGCTTGGCACTTGCCAATTAGAAGATAGAGCATTGGACGTATTCACCGTGGACTGATTCACATACTGTGTCACCAGCGTCCGTGTGCAGGCAAAACTCGGAGGTGTACTTGTAAATTCAGGTGTGATCTCCTCCACCATGATTTGCCGAGTCACGCTGGAAACACAGGACCCAGCGGTGGCTGTAATGGTCACTATTTTTATTCCTGGTGTATAGTAGGTATGAATAGTATTCGAATAAGCTTGTCCCGGCTGGGCGCTGGCAGGTAGAGGCGGAAAAATGAGCGTGGTGCCATCGCCCATTTGCCAGGTGGTGTTGGGCTGACTGGAATTAACCGTCGCCATAAAAGCTGGCGGAATGGTGCTTGCCTGATTACCAATACAGACCGTGGCAGGAACCGTCACCGTCACGCTGGGTGATACTAGACTCACCATGGTAGTTGTACTTGCACTGCAATTGTTATTATCGGTGACCGTGAGACTAACGGTGTAGGCACCGGTCGGCGTATAAATTTGGGGGCCCGGCGTTGCGCCGCTGAAGGTATTACCATTGCCCATATTCCAATTATAAAACAAGGAACCACCGGTCGGTGAGCCGGAGACAGAATTACTTGCTGTAAAAACAGTGGTGAAAGAATTCGCACAGGTGAAGGTGCCGGTTGAATTTAAATTGATGGTGGGCGGAGCGGATAACAAAAAAGAGCCGGAGGTCAGATTAACGAAACAACCGGTATTATTATCCTGGACGGTTAAGATGGGTGTGTAAGAACCTGCTGCGCTATAGACATGAGTTGACGAACTCCCGCTGCCAATGCTGTTATCACCAAAATCCCACGAAAAACTAACATTCGGATTCGAAGCACTGCCCGTAAAAGAAACAGTTGTTGGAATACAGCGGTTGGAAGGGACATTAAAACTAAAGTTACCAGTTGGCTGGGGAAATACGCCTACCACTTTCGTAAAGGTTACCGGCGATCCGGCGACAAGCGCTGTAAAAGTGACCGTATAGGTACCTGCTGTATAGTAACTGTGAATGGTGGGGTTTAAATTCGAAGGCGTTGAACCGTCGCCAAAATTCCAAACAACATTCGTGGCGGCAGGACCGGCATAATTAAAATTCGCATTCACCAGCCCAATGGGCAAACAACCCGCAGTTGGCGTGATACTAATTTGTGCCTTTGAACTTAAAGCCAAGAGTAGAAAAAGTAAAAGCGCTGAGATCTTTGGGCACTGCCACTTCATTTATTCCTTACATTTGACATTATTCAAAGATACAATAAAAAATAAACTCTTATCGAGAAAATGAATAAGCTTTTGCTTTGTATCATACTGCTTCTAACTGTCGGCATAAAGGCGCAATCCTTTAACAGCTATCCCTCCAGGCAAGACACTTGTCTGGATAAAAAATTTTCAATTGTGTTTTATGTTGTCCTGGATAGTAATGGATCACCTGGCATTGCGACTCCCGTGAACCTGCAAAATTTAATCACGAATGTCAACTCAAAATTTAGTAACATTTGTGTAAGCTTCTTGAATTGCAGTACGGTGTACATTCCGCATTACCGATTAAAGGGTTTTTATCCGGAAAGTAGTCCGCAGTTATTGACAAGCACCTGGTATACGCCCAACACACTGAATGTGTATGTGGTGGACACTGTTTATAGAGCAACTGTGGGCATCCCCGAAAAAAATGGCTTTACGTACTCCCCCACCCCAGCGAATCTTGCAGCACCGAAAAGAGATTTAATTGCGATTGATAAGGGGATTCTCGCGCTGCCAAATCCACAGTTAATGCTGCATCTACTCGGTCACTATTTTGGATTGCCGCATACGCACGATGAAATTAATCCAGGCATGCCCGCCACTCCCGCTGCACCCTCAGGTGTTACCTCGCAGGAATTCGCTAGTGGTGTCCTGCCCAACTGCGCCCTGCATGGAGACGGATTTTGTGATACTGAAGCGGACCCTTATAATTTAACTTTACCCGGACCCGCTGCTCAGCAGGATGGCAATGCTGTGTATTATGTGCTGCCTATAGATAATTACATGTCCTATTACGGTGCTAGAACCCGGTACACACCCGAACAATACTATAGCATGGTCAAAACCATGATGACCAAACGCATGTATTTGCATTAAGTAAATTTTTCGCGCAGAAAAGGAATGATTAAATTTGTAGTAAATTCTATATGTCACACCTCATAGCTCCTTCCGTACTTTCCGCTGATTTCGCCCATTTGGGACGAGATATTGAAATGATAAATCAAAGTGAAGGCGACTGGTTTCACGTGGATGTGATGGACGGCCAGTTTGTTCCTAATATTTCATTCGGATTCCCTGTCCTCAAAGCTGTAAAAAAGCAGGCCAAAAAACCATTGGATGTTCACCTGATGATCGTGGATCCCGATCGTTTTACTGAGGCGTTTAAAGAAGCAGGTGCCGACTGGTTAACGGTGCATATTGAAGCCTGCACGCATTTACATCGCTCTATTCAGAAAATAAAAAGCCTAGGAATGAAAGCTGGTGTGGCAATAAATCCGCACACTAACATTCTGCTCTTAAAGGATATCATTTCAGAAATCGATCTGGTGAATGTTATGAGTGTGAATCCAGGCTTCGGTGGTCAGAAGTTTATTGAGAACACTTACCAGAAGGTCCGTGACCTGAAGGCTTTAATCAAGACCCAGCAGTCTTCTGCCCTCATAGAAATCGATGGCGGTGTCGATTTAAAAAACTACCGTCTACTCCTCGATGCAGGTGCCGATGTGCTGGTAGCAGGGAATACTGTTTTTAGCTCTCCCGATCCTGAAGCGACCATTGCGCTCCTTAAAAAGTAAAATGACAAGTGCCTAGTAGCCTTGCGGAACTGCATTTAGCCGCTTGTGGATTACTTTCCACAATAAGGGGAGCCGTTTCAACGTTATTTCAAAAATGCTGTATTAGTTACCGAGAGTGGCAACAAAACCGACATGGTCTGCTTCTTGCCATTAATCTATTGTCTATTTACTAAGCATAACGGGAGGCGATAGAATCTACGCTAAAAAGAGAGAACTGCGTTTGTGTGTGCATTACTTCTCTTTGTAGGTTCTATCCCTCCTTTTTTATGCACATTCCCCAAATTTATACGGCATCAGCTTTGAGTTCTTTTCCTGCAAGAACCTTCAAACTAAACATCATGAACAAGCAACGACTCCTCCTACCCTTTGTGTTAATCACCGTTTTTTTCTTTTTAGCGCCTGCAACTCTTCGCTCAGTATCACCAAGCGACGCTATACAAAAGGCTATTATATCCATCATCCCTCTGCTCCCAATGCCTTGGCCGCGGAAAATCTACTTAAAAAAAATCATAAACAGACCGCCACTGCTAAAGAACAAAATGCTGCCTCTGCAGAAAACGATTTCCTGGCATCGACAAATGAGCCAGAAAGTGTGGCCGCTACTTCCGCGCATAAAAACAGAACCAAACATGCAAAGACACCGGAGC
>CALPON020000209.1 GCA_943325195.2 Sphingobacterium thalpophilum
ACTCGCGGGATTTAGTTATTACTTCTACATCAATAACGGTCCCTACAACGATTATCGTCGCGCCCTGAGGGAATCAGACACGGGTCCCGGCTATGCCACCGTGGCGGGTGTAACTTACAGTACCGAAAATTTACAAATATTAAAAAACGATTATAAACGTCAGCGTGATCTCGGGGCAATTGGCATCATGGCCATTTATCTGTTGAACATCATCGACGCAAATGTGGATGCGCACCTGCGCACATTCGATGTTTCAGATGATCTGAGCTTAAACATTAATCCCTGGCTGAATGGAAACAAAAGTATTGGTCTCAGTCTGCATTTAACTTTAAAGTAATTATGAAAATAGCGCTGGTCGGGTACGGAAAAATGGGAAAAGAAATTGAAGCCATTGCCCTTCATCGTCACCATGAAATTATCCTCCGCATTAATTCAAAGAACAGCGCTGAACTAGACCCTAGGCTTCTTAAACAGGCAGATGTGGCCATAGAGTTCAGCACCCCGCAGACGGTAAGCGCACACATTGAAAAATGCTTTTCGGCTGGTCTTCCTGTCGTCGTGGGGACTACGGGCTGGTATGAAGATTTCAAAAAAATCACTGAGCTCTGCGAAGAAAAGAATGGCAGTCTTTTTCATGCTACAAATTTTAGTGTGGGTGTCAATTTATTTTTTAAAGTCAATTCTTACCTCGCCCAGTTAATGGACCGTTATGCCGAATACGATGTGAGCATGGAAGAGATCCACCACATCCACAAACTCGACAAACCAAGTGGCACGGCCATTAGCCTGGCTAACCAGATTCTGGAAGCCATTGAACGCAAAAAAAACTGGAGCATAAGTGAAGCGCATCCCGACACGCTTTTTATTAAAGATGTAAGGGAAGGAGAAGTGCCCGGTACGCATATCATTCGTTACGCTTCGCCGGTAGACACACTCGAAATCTCCCACACAGCTCATAACCGCAAAGGATTCGCGCTGGGTGCCGTCTTGGCAGCAGAATTTCTTGCCGGGAAAAAAGGTATTTATACCATGGATGATTTATTGTCCTCAAAATAAAATACGCGCTGCAACTACTCAAGACTATTAAACGAAAAGGTATTTACCACTGGCTAAAAATATTTGATACGGAAACCGATCTGGATGCCCTGCTCAGCGCTGGCACGATGATGCCCTTTGTGCTTAAAAACCAAAAAATTCTAGTAACCAGAACCAGTAAAGGTCTGTTCGCCGTTCAGGAAAACTGTCCTCACAACGGCGCCAGCCTGAGCAAAGGCTTTTGCACAAAAAATAATGAAGTAGTCTGTCCGCTTCACCGATACTCCTTTGACTTGGAAACGGGCAAAGCAACCTCCGGCGGCGCCTACACCCTGAAGACTTATCCTATTTCAAAAAAAGAAGACGGCTGGTACCTCGGCATCAAGGCCAGCTGGTGGGAAATGTGAGGATTCAAATAGCAGCACCCTTTGTGAAAACACGCACAGGGTAAATGGCAGCGACAAGACCTATTAACATAATCAATCCGAAAATACCGGCAAAGTCCCTACCCTGTAACTCAATGGGATAGTAGGGCACCACAAATTCTGAACCAAACGTCACCAGATGAAATTTCATCTGCGCCCAGCAAACTCCAAGCCCCAGCAACAGTCCAGCCAATGCTCCGATGCCACAAATTAAAAGGGCTTCACGCATAAAAATCTGGCGAATCAGCCGCAGGTCGGCACCAAGACACATCAGCGTACGAATGTCTTTTTTCTTTTCAATAATCAACATCGTCAATGCACCGATGATATTAAAGGTCGCAATCACCAGAATAAAGGACAGAATAATAAAAGTGGCCAGTTTTTCCGTCTCCAGTGACTTAAAAAGTACATCATTCAGCTCATACCGGGTCTTCACGCTGTAATCTGATCCAAAAAGTGTTTTCAGAGCCTTCTTCACCTCTTGCGTTTCATCTGCTTCGCAAGCAATCTCAAGCGAAGAGACCTGATCTTCTGCATCCAGGAGACGACGGGCCGTTGACAGGCTCACAAAAGCAGTCTGATAATCGAGTTCATCATTGAGCATAAAGATGCCACAGGGACGACAGTAAATCTGATTGAGCCCGTCCGCCTCCGTTAATCCCTGAACTTTTCCGCGCAGGGGACTGAACAAACTCAACTCCGAAGAAAAAACATTCAAATTCACATGCAGTTGCAAAGCGATACCACGGCCCAGGACGATGGCTTCCGGTAATTCAGAAATTCTATACGCCCCTTCATAAATGGCACTGTCAATGCGGGTTATGTGCCGGAAAACAGTGTCTACGCCCTTGATGGTGACTAATGCTTGCTTATCCCCGTTCTTGATCAAAACCTTGTCCGAAAGACTGAGAGAGACGGCTTTCAATCCCGGAATCTGCCGCACCCGTGCAAGCAAAGCTGCATCACTTCGGAAGGTTTTAGCAGTGAGGGGACTCACCCGCAAATCGGGTTCAAAAGTATTATAGATACTTGCCACTACTCCCGAAAGTCCGTTCATGGCCGAAAGCACAATGATCAAGGCGGCAGTAGTAACGGTGATGGCAATAATACTGATCCAGGAAATAATATTTATAGCATTGTTACTCTTCTTCGAAATAAGATAACGCCGTGCTATGTAAAATGAAAAATCCAGCTTTACTTTTTTAATAATTCATCAATGCGCATGGCATAATCCAGCGAATCATCAATGTAAAACATCAACTCCGGAACCACGCGCAATTGCTTGCCGACAATGTTACCAAGAATTTTACGGATCGCAGGCGATTGCTCTTTAATTAAATTAAAAATCGCATCCTTGTCCTTTTTACCGCCCATAATGCTGACGTAGATTTTAGCCAGTCCAAGATCGGGACTCACCCGCACACTGGTAACAGTAATAAAGCCTCCGGCAAACAGCGACCGTGCTTCACTTCTGAAGATCTCCGCCATTTCCTTGGCCACTAGCTTGTTCACTTTCTGCTGCCTTACACTTTCCATACTACAAATGTACCATCTTTTTAATCTATATTTGTGTTCACCATGAAAAAACTCTTTTCGGTACTGAAGTACTGCCGGGACTACAAAACCAGCACCGGACTCAGCATTTTTTTTAACATTCTCTTCGCCCTCTTTTCCGTCGCTACCATGGCATTGATTGCCCCGTTTCTCGATCTATTATTTCAGAAAACGGAAGGCAAACTCCTTGAGATTATTCAGCAGGGTCTACCGCCCTTCTCCTTCTCCGGCGCCTATATTCAAAGCTTCATGGCCTACGAATTATCCCTGCTCATTATTAAATACGGTCAGTCCCAAACCCTTGTCGTCATCTGCATCGCCGTGCTAATCATAACCTTCTTTAAAAATCTGTGCCGTTACCTGGCCATGTTTTTTATAGCCGTCATCCGCAACGGGGTGGTGCGCGACCTTCGCAAAAAAATC
>CALPON020000210.1 GCA_943325195.2 Sphingobacterium thalpophilum
GTTTATTGGTCATACTTATCATCTGTATCTCAAAAATAACCAATACCGACTGATGATGATCAGTGATGAGGAATGGGGTCGCAAACGACCTGCCGAGCTGGAGTATATCTGCGCAGTGACCCTGCTGAGTGACCATACCTGGCAGGTACGCGAAGCGGATGGAGAGCAGTTCTAAAATTTGTCAAATACACAGCGTCTGTCCTTCATTGCTGTTAGACATGGCTTCTATTCTTTTAAAATCTCAGCTGTGGCAATCGGCTGTTTAGTTGGCGAGGTTCTGTGACTATTTGCACTGCCTCAGCAGGTCCCCGCGCCTTGAGCGAAAACGTGTGATAAAGGTCATGCGCTGAGCTTTGTGGTGTTAGTTCTTTTACTAAATCTCAAGCCTTCGTGCTTTAATCCCAGAAAACTTCTAGTCGCTCTGAAAATCAAACGACAGCTTGCCCTTATCGGAAACGGCCTAGACTAAAATTATTTGCATCTTTGAAGTCTGCTTCTAATCGAGAAAGTTTTGAAACAAATTTCCGCTGCCTGGTTATTTACCGGTGCTGTTTTTCTTAGTCTGATCCTCCCTCCTCTGCTCATGCAGGGTATGTTTATGGACGGTATGATTTACGGTGCAGTCGCGAGGAATTTAAGTCTTGGTCAGGGCACCTTCTGGCATTTAGAATTTTCAGAAACCTTACTTCAGCCCTTTCATGAACATCCGCCTCTGGCTTTTTATTTGGAGAGTCTTTTTTTTCGCCTCAGCGGCGATCAGTATTTTACGGAACGGCTCTATACACTTTTTGTCGCGCTGGCCACCGTCCTCGTCCTTGTGCGCTTATTCAGACTGACTGGGGGCAATAATGCAGGGTCCTGGCTGAGCGTCTTATTGTGGATTAGCACCGAGCGCGTGTTCTGGAGCATCAATCAAAACATGCTCGAAGTCACGATGGGATTCTTTTCGCTACTCACACTACTTTTACTTCAGACAGCAGAAACGCGCTCAGGACAAGCGAAACTAATCAAACAAAGCCTGGCCGCATTTTTTCTCCTAGCTGCTTTTTTATCAAAAGGTTTCCCCGGCTTATTTCCACTTGGATTTTATTTTTTTAGATACCTCAGTCAACCCGGAACAACGCTGCGCTACTTTATAAAGAATACCTTGCTTTTTTCGGGTCTTTTTATGGCGCTGCTAGGCATCCTTCTCTTCGTTAGTGACGATGCCTGGGCCAGTCTGAGTCAGTGGTTTCAGCAGCAGGTTTCTGGGAGCGTTCAGGGGCAGGACCGCACAGGCTTCCGTCTGCCTTTCATTTCCGGCTTTTTTCAGCAATTGATTCCCATGTTTGCGCTGATAAGTCTGGTCCTTCTCTCTCTAAAAATTAAAAAAGTAAAGGTGCTCAGCTTCACCGCCGATCAAAAATTTTTACTGTATACGGGACTCAGTGCTTTTATCCCCTTGCTCATCAGTCCCAAACTTTCTTTTTATTATTTCGTCCCCGCAATCCCCTATTTCGCGCTGTTTACAGCCAATTATGTGCAGCATCAGCTGAAGGCAAGCCAAAGCGCTTTTTCTGAAAAAAAATGGATGAAACCAATCGCCTTGTCCCTGCTTATTGCGAGTCTGTTCTATAGCATCAGCCAAAAAGGCAGAGCATCACGCGATGAAGCCTTACTAGGGGATGTCGCCAAGCTTCAGGCCTTTGTTCCAGCTGGCAGTCGTATTCAGGTATCCGAAAGTTTGACCGATGACTGGACCTTATTTGCATGTCTGCAACGCCAAGGGCGATACAGTGTCACTCGCGAAAATACGGCAATCTATCTTTTGCAATCCCGCGGGGAGCCAACCACGGAGCACAAAACCGAGATTTTGGCCAATCTGTCGGGATTCCGACTCTTTTCGATTCGTAAGCATCCATAGACCTCTCAAGCTGTTTTTGCAGGATAAAAAAATGCCCGTCTTAATGAAGTGCCCTCCGATTTAAAACACGCACTTGATCTCTATTCCCCTGAGCCTTTCCCTCCTTACCTATCAAGGATCTTGAAACGCCCTGTTTTAAAAGATTTGAAGATCTGGACAAAAATCTGACCTTATAACAGGTCATTAGCAAGATTGGCAAGTTCGCTTCGCTCTCCTTTCTCAAGAGTAATGTGGGCATAGAGTGGCTGACCTTTCACCTTGTCAATGAGGTAACTCAATCCATTACTTTGTGCGTCCAGATATGGCGTATCGATCTGATAAACGTCTCCTGTAAAAATAATTTTTGTGTTTTCCCCGGCACGGGTGATAATGGTTTTTACTTCATGCGGGGTGAGATTCTGCGCTTCATCGACAATAAAAAAGACGTTGCTGAGGCTCCGGCCGCGAATGTAGGCAAGAGGACAGACCACCAGTTTTTGCGCCTCTACCATTTCGTTCAGTTGTTTGTGCTCCTTATCCTTTTCAGAAAATAAGCTGCGGATGTATTTTAAATTATCCCACAGCGGTTCCATGTAGGGATTCAATTTACTATTCACATCTCCCGGCAAATAGCCAATATCTTTATTACTCAGGGGAACAATGGGACGCGCCAGATAAATTTGCTGATAATTGCGGCGTTGTTCAAGCGCGCCAGCGAGTGACAATAATGTTTTCCCAGTACCAGCCACACCCTGTATGCTCACCAATTTGATGTCCGGATTCATAATCGCATCCAGCGCAAACGCTTGTTCCGCATTTTTTGGTACCACCCCAAAGGCGTCGGTTTTAATGACCCGCTGCATGGTTTCATCCTCTTTACGGTAGCGCGCTAGGACGCTTTGTGTCCCGCTTTTAAGAACATAATAGTGATTTGGCATGCCGCCGCCTTTGAGCACTCGTTTTGCATCGCAGCTGCCTTTGGTATAAATCGCATTGATGAATTCAGTAGGTGCTTTTACATTTTCGGTGCAACCGGTATAGAGTTCATCCACGGATTTAATTTTACCCGTTTCATAATCCTCCGCGAGCAGATTGAGACTTTTCGCCTTGATGCGCAGATTAACGTCCTTTGTGACTAACACAACCTTTCGCCCCGGATTAGATTCCGAAGTATAGAGCGCAATGTTCAGAATTCGGTGATCCGCCTTCCGGTCGTCAAATATTTTTTCAGCATTCACTTTGGAGGAACTGTTCATTTCAATTTTGAACAGACCGCGCGTCGGACCGTTTATGCGTGTCCAGTTCTGCAGACTATCCTTACTGTTTTTATCGATATAGCGAATAAACTCCCGGGCAGAATAATTCTTGGTGTCATTGCCCTTTTTAAAATTATCCAGTTCCTCTAGCACGGTGATGGGGATAACGACATCATGTTCCGCAAAATTGCGAATGGCAAGATGATCGTAGATGATCACTGAAGTATCAAGGACAAAGATTTTTTTCTCAACGTTGCCAGATTTTTTTGCGTTTTTAGCCATAAATAAAAA
>CALPON020000211.1 GCA_943325195.2 Sphingobacterium thalpophilum
ATTAAATCTTTTGTGAATTTAGCCTACTCCGACTTTAAGTATGTAGGTTATACTTTTCAAACGCTAAGCGCAGATAAAAAGCGTGTAGTTGAATTAGATTTTAGTGGTAACGCTGTAGCCGGTGTTGCGCCGGTTACTGCCAATGTAGGCCTTGATTTTCTGTTAAAAAAAGGTTTATACGGAAATATAAATTACATGTATAGAGCTGCTATGCCATTTACGTCAGATGGTTTAAATAAAGTGGATTCGTACGGATTATTAAATGCTAAAATTGGATTTGAATACACAATCAAGCACCTTGCTATCAACCTCTTCGTGGGTGCTAATAACATTACCAGCACAAAATATAATTATATGGTATTTGTAAATCAATTACCAGATGCCTATCTGCCTGCACCAAATAAAATAAACTACTTTACCGGCCTTAATTTGAAATATGTTTTTTAAATAAAGAAAGCTCTTACAATAACGATACGCGTGTTTAAGGTCATATCAAAGTGGACCAAGTAAGTAGATTTGCCAGTGGACATTTTCTCAAGTCCTTTTTTTAAACCAGTTTAGGATTCAAAAACCTATTTGATCCGCTTAAAAGATGATTCAAAAAGAGTTTGACTTATTTTGAACTTGTTTGCTTTATTCAGAAACAAAAAACGGCTCTTATTTAAACTTGAGCGGTTTTGATGCCGTTCAAAACACGACTGCTTTCGAAATGGTTTTTGTAATCAAAAGCCGCGTCAATCAATGCTGTCCGATTAATTTGGAAATTCCGCTTAAACTGACCCCCCGTATTCACTCGAAATTGACCCCTGTTCTTCACTGCAAACTGACCCCCTGTTTTCAGTGCAAATTGACCCCCCTTTTTAGTTGATACTGTATTGATTTGTTTCGGTGATTTTTTTTGATCCGATTGTTTACTTGTCGTGAGCAATTCTCAAAAAAAATCATGGCGAATAAATCTATCAGTATGGGAAAAGTAAGACAAGTAATCAAACTCTATTCACAAGGAATAGGCAAAAAAACCATCGCAAAGCGACTCGGTGTTTCCAAAAACACTGTGAGGCATTACCTAAGCACCTTTACAGAAATGCACACTACCTGGGATGAACTATCCCGGAAAAGTGACCGCGAACTCAATGACCTTTTTCATCCACCACAAAAAATAGCGGTCAACGAAAGAGTTCAAGCGCTCTACGATTTTTTTCCAGTAATGGAGAAGGAACTCAGAAGACGCGGCATGACCATTGCAATACAGTACCGTAAGTTTAAAGTAGATCATCCGGATAGTTTTGCTCCTACGCGCTTCTATCACTACTACAATCTTTGGAAGAAAAAAGTCAACCCAACAATGCACATCGTGCATAAGGTTGGCGACAAGGTTTATATTGACTATGCTGGTGGCACTCTTCCATACGTGGATGTTGATACAGGAGAAATTAAAAATGCACAAGTGTTTGTCGCAATTTTAGGTTGGAGTCAGTATGCTTATGTGGAAGCGGTTCCAAGCCAAACTGTAGAGGATTTTATTGCCGCAAGCGAAGGTGCTTTACTTTATTTTAAAGGCTGTCCACTTGCCATTGTTCCGGACAATCTTAAGTCCGCGGTTTTTAAAACCAGTAAATATGAGCCCAGTTTTAATGAAAATTTTGCGGCCTTTGCTGAACATTATGGTATCTCCATCCTTCCTGCAAGAGCTCGCAAGCCACAGGATAAAGCACATGTAGAGAACATGGTGAAAATTGCATATCAACGTATTTACACCAACGTTCCTGAAGGGAAAATTTACACGCTCACAGAACTCAATACGCAAATCAAACAATCACTTTGCGCCCTCAACGATGCAACGCTGACTGGTAAGAACTGTTCACGAACAGATCAATGGCTACTCGAATTACCAGCGTTAAATCCACTTCCTGAAAAACTTTATGAAATGCGGAAGATTAAACAAGTGACTGTCATGAAAAACGGACATATCCTTTTACACGAAGACCAGCACTATTACAGCGTTCCATATGAACTCATCGGTAACAAACTTAAACTTCAATACTCCCGTTCAGTTGTTGAAATCTATCGGGATTATGAATTGGTTGCCACACACAAAAGAATCCGTAGCCCCCATAATTACTCTACAGAACCAGCTCACATGCCAGCTCAACACCGTTTTGTTAATGAGTGGAGTCCTTCTTTTTTTATTGATAGGGCAAAACAGATCGACCCTGTTGTTGAAGAATTTGTCAGACGTGTTCTGGAAAAGAAACAACATCCAGAGCAAGCTTATAAATCCTGCCAAGGGATTTTATCTTTTGCAAGAAGAGTCGGCAATCAACGTCTGATAAAAGCTTGCAAAAGGGCTCACGAAATAGGATACTACAATTATAAAATCATTGAAGATATCCTCAAACAAAACCTTGACCGTTTTGAAGAAGATCCTCAAGCAGAACACATGCCCTCACATGAAAATATCCGTGGAGCGGAATACTACCAGCAAATTACAAACCAACAAAACCAATAACACATGAATCAAACACTAAGCAAAATGAAAGACATGAGGTTGATCGGAATGGCAAGAGCCTTCCAGCAAACCCTTGAAACAGGCAAGAACGAAAGTTATACCCCTGATGAAATGATCACCCATCTAATCGAATCAGAATGGGACGAACGTTACAACCGAAGACTGGGCAGAACCATTAGTCGCGCTCGCTTCAGGTACAAAGCCAGTGTTGAACAACTAACCTTCGAGGACAATCGTGTCAACAAAAACCAGGTTCTACGCTTGGCAGAATGCGACTTTATCCAAAAAAAAGAAAATATAATCATCACTGGAAGCACTGGTATAGGAAAAAGTTATCTCGCTTCCGCTATTGGGCATCAAGCCTGCGCCCTAGGCTATAAAGTCATATACTTCCACAACACAAAGCTGTTTGCGAAAATGAAAATGGCCAAAGCAGATGGATCTTACTTAAAAGAACTCTCCCGCATCGAAAAGCACCACCTTTTGCTAATAGACGATTTTGGCATAGCACCACTGGACGCGGCAAGCCGATCAGCACTAATGGAAATAATTGAAGATAGACACGGAAAAACGTCCACAATCATTACTTCACAAGTACCCATCGCAGCTTGGCACGACGTAATTGGGGAACAAACCATTGCCGACGCAATACTAGACCGGATAGTTCACGATGCACATCGAATTGAAATGAAAGGGGAATCTCTTCGAAAAAAAAGACAGCCGAAAGACGATGAAAAAATTGAACTTGAAAACTTAAAAAACTAACTTAGCTAAACGAAAAAAATCAAATACAGATCAACACAAAAATGGCGTATCAAAATGAGGGGTCAGTTTAGAGTGAAAAGAGGGGGTCAGTTTGAGTGAAATATCCA
>CALPON020000212.1 GCA_943325195.2 Sphingobacterium thalpophilum
AAGTGGATTTTTGTGACACGCTTACTACGCGCGGTGCTGATGGGGCAGAAAAAACCGTTTTGGGATGCGACCGGTTACGAAAAGCTTCAGACCAAACTCAGAAGATTTTATCTGCTCTACCGGAATTTCAAGAAGGCTTTGTGGACAGTCCCAAGCCAGCAAGACACAACTACCATTTACCGCAGAAGGCTGACAAAACCGTTTCGTCTGTTTCGGGAGACCTCCGTTTTTCTTTTAGATTTAACTGGCAAAGAATTTATAGCGTGTGGCAATCACATAATGATTTTATCCTTTCATACAATGCCATCATGAAATTACAGAACACAGCATTGGTCAGAAGTTTTGAGGGTGGCTGCCGCTTTAAAGGCACTACAGCTGCGTTTTGCAAGCACTATCAAAAAACAAAATTGTATTCTAAGCTCTAACTATGGCATATCAAGATCTTCAAGCCTGTCTGGCTGACCTCGAAAAAAACGGACATCTGATCAGAATAAAAGAAGAGGTGGATCCAGAACTCGAAATGTCTGCCATCCATCTACGCCTCTTCGAAGCGGGTGGTCCCGCGGTGCTCTTCGAAAAAGTAAAAGGCAGTCCTTACCAAGCGGTCTCCAATCTCTTCGGAACACTTGAACGCAGTCGGTTTATGTTTCGTCATACGCTCGAAAAAATGCAGGAGCTGGTACAATTGCGCAACAATCCCATGCAGGCTTTAAAGCAGCCCCTAAAATATGTCAGTACGGGACTCGCCGCCTTCAGAGCGCTACCGAGAAAAGGGAGTTTTAGTTCTGCCGGTTTTGAAGAAATAAAAATATCGGATTTACCCCTTATTAAACACTGGCCCATGGATGGTGGCGCGTTTGTTACCCTGCCACAGGTCTATAGTGAAGACATTGACAAGCCCGGGGTAATGGCCTCTAATCTGGGCATGTACCGTATTCAGCTAAATGGCAATGACTACCTGAAAGATTCCGAAATCGGTCTACACTATCAGCTCCACCGGGGCATCGGAGTCCACCAAACCAAAACCAATGCCTTAAATCAGCCTCTAAAGGTCAGTATTTTTGTGGGGGGACCCCCTTCACACACTCTGGCCGCGGTGATGCCTTTGCCAGAGGGCGTCAGCGAGCTTACTTTTGCTGGGGCGCTTGGCGGCAAACGGTTTCGTTACGCCTATAAAGATGGTTTTTGTATTTCACTCGATGCCGATTTTGTGATTACCGGTGAGGTGCAGCCCCTGCAAAATAAACCAGAGGGACCCTTTGGCGACCACCTTGGTTATTACAGCTTACAGCATCCCTTCCCCTTAATGAAGGTGCACAAAGTGTATGCGAAGAAAAACGCGATTTGGCCATTTACGGTGGTGGGACGTCCCCCTCAGGAAGACACCGCCTTTGGCGCGCTCATTCATGAGATCAGTGGCAGCGCCATTCCACACGAAATTCCGGGTGTGAAAGAAGTACATGCCGTGGATGCGGCTGGCGTGCATCCTTTACTCCTTGCTGTCGGTAGTGAGCGCTACACGCCTTATCTACAAGCGACACGCCCATCCGAACTGCTCACACAGGCCAACCGAATTTTAGGGACGGGACAACTCAGTCTTGCAAAATTTCTTTTTATCGCCGGTGATGCGGATAAGGACATCAACTGTCACGACACCCTTGCTTTTTTACGTCACCATTTTGAGCGGATTGATTTGCAGCGGGATCTGCACTTCTACACAAAAACAAGTATCGACACCCTAGATTACAGCAGTGAAGAAATAAATGAAGGCAGCAAGCTCGTACTAGCAGCTTACGGACCGCAAATTCGTGAGCTCAGCGAAGTTCTACCATCGGGACTAGATCAGATAACAGGCGTAAAATCAGCGGTCATGCTGCTTCCCGGAGTAGTAGGATTAGAGTTGTCGTCTTTTACCAATTATTCTTCTGCCAGAGTGCAAGTGGCTGAATTATGTAAAGCGCTGGAGCAACAGGATCTGAAAGGCATTGTTCAGATTGTTCTCTTTGATGATTTTAAATTTGGTACCGGAGAGCAACTCCTTCGTGATTACTTGTGGATTACTTATACACGTAGTAATCCGAGTCATGACCTCTATGGCGTGAAAGAAAAAATTGAGAATAAACATTGGGGCTGTGAAGGACCGATGCTGATTGATGCTCGGAAAAAACCACACCACGCGCCGGAATTAAAAGTACTGACAGAAACAACTGAAAAAATAAACCGTTTTTTTACAGGAAATGGTGCCTTAGCGAAATGGAACAAAATCTGACCCGGCACAAGCGCCGCTCATTGTTTGTCTTTATCCTCCTGCTGGCGCTCATAGTGCTGAATAGAATTCTGATTTTTAACAGTGCCAATCAGTATGTCGATTCCGACCAGCCCTTTCAGTGGCAGGGCACAAAAGATTATTCAGAAGGGAAATTTTATGAGCCACGTTTTTACGGACAGAATTACAACACCTTTCTTGAAGCCTTGGTAGCGGTACCATTCTATAAGGCGGGTCTGCCGGTCTATAAAGCCGTACCGCTGGCCACTCATTTTTTATTTTTATTTCCCCTATTTTTTAGTCTAATTGTCATCTACCGCAGCGGGCGCTACCGGCAGGCTCTAGCGGGTGCATCGCTGCTGCTTTGTCTCTGTATTAGTTTTGACATCGTTACCAGTGCGCCGCGGGGCTTTGTCACCGGCCTGTTTTTTACCAGCTTTTTTATTCTAAGTTTTCTGAATCCCACACACATGGGTTATCTCTTGCTTAACGGACTCCTCCTATGTGTGGGGTATTCTGTGAATCCAAATATTGCGCTTGCCGGGGGACCACTGATGGCCTTTGCATTTCTGCACAATTATAAACGTCCCATTTTCTATGCTATTGCTGCACTGATGCTTTTGTCTTTTGTTCCTCTTTATTATTTCTTTGATGCCTTTTATACCGAACATCCCACTTATGTGGTGTATGAACTAATCAATGGTTTTTCACCACAGTATTTCTGGCAGAATATTCAGAAACTAGATGATTGTTTTGCGCACATTAGTTTTTTCAAGGAAGGACAGTCCGTGACCGTTCTGCTGGCCATGGCGGCTATGCTTTTGGCCACCTGGTTTGCGGGACCAAAAATATTTTACAGCTGGCTGTTTTTTTTATTGCTTTTTGTGCTAGCATTTTTTGCAGGCAAGACCAGAGAAGGCACGGTTTGGCCCTTCTATTCCTACAGCCGCATGTACATTGCCATGCCCTTCGTTTTTATCTGGTTTATGGCACTGCTGCCCTTTCGCTCCTCTTTTGTAGTATTGACTCTACTACTTTTAGCACTGGGATTTGAGGGTAAACGCTTGCT
>CALPON020000213.1 GCA_943325195.2 Sphingobacterium thalpophilum
TCTGAAATGGGGACAGGAGAAGGAAAAACCTTGGTTTCTACACTTCCTATCTTCCTCAATGCACTTACTGGACAAGGCGTACACGTCGTAACCGTGAACAATTACCTTGCAAAACGTGACTCCGAGTGGAATGCACCTCTTTTTCAATTCCATGGACTGAGCGTCGATTGTATTGATAAACACGAACCACACACAGATGAGCGCCGAAAAGCCTATAACGCCGATATCACCTACGGAACCAACAATGAATTTGGTTTCGATTACCTGCGTGATAACATGGCGCGGAGCATCGATGAACTGGTGCAACGGAAACATAATTTCGCCATCGTCGATGAGGTCGATAGCGTATTAATCGATGACGCCAGAACGCCATTGATTATTAGCGGTCCGACGCCGCAAGGAGATAAACACGAGTTTATGGACTACAAACCACGCATTGAAAAGCTGGTAAACGTTCAAAAACAATACTTGCAGACCTGTATTATTGAAGCCAAAAAACTTGTAACAGAAGGCAAAGAAAAAGAGGCGGGAATGCCCTTGCTACGCGCTTACAGAGGTCTTCCAAAAAATACTGCACTTATTAAGTTCCTCAGTGAACAGGGCGTTCGTAATTTATTACAGAAGACCGAAAACTATTACATGCAAGACCAGAACAAGGAAATGCATAAGATTGATGTGGAATTATATTTCACCATTGATGAAAAACAAAATCATGTCGAGCTGACGGAGAAAGGAATTGATTTTCTGACAGGAAATAGTGACGATCCCAAATTCTTCGTTATTCCCAATGTCGGCGAAGAGATGGCCGATATTGAAAAAAGTAGTGCAGATGCTAAAGAAAAAGCAAATGCAAAAGAAATTTTATTACGTGAATTCAGCGCCAAAAGCGAACGTATTCATACCGTGAACCAATTATTAAAAGCCTATACCGTTTTTGAAAAAGATCAGGAATATGTGATTGATGGGGGACAGGTGAAAATTGTGGATGAGCAGACGGGACGGATTATGGAAGGTCGCCGCTACAGTGATGGTCTGCACCAAGCGATTGAAGCAAAAGAAAATGTAAAGATTGAAGCCGCCACGCAGACGTATGCGACTGTTACGTTGCAGAATTATTTCCGTATGTATCGCAAATTGGCGGGAATGACGGGAACGGCAACAACGGAGGCGCAAGAATTCTGGAGTATTTATAAATTAGATGTTGTTGAAATTCCAACCAACCGCTCTGTGATTCGCAAAGATGAACAGGATCTGGTTTACAAAACTAAACGCGAGAAATATAATGCGGTGATTGAAGAGGTTGAAAAGCTGGTGGCAGCGGGAAGACCTGTCCTGATTGGGACAACAACCGTTGAAATCTCGGAATTACTGAGCCGTATGCTCAAGTTACGCAACATTCGCCATAATGTCCTCAATGCTAAATTACACGCTAAAGAAGCAGAAATTGTTGCGGAAGCGGGTAAAACTGGCACTGTGACGATTGCGACCAACATGGCGGGTCGTGGTACCGACATTAAGCTGGGCGCCGGCGTGAAAGAAGCGGGTGGTCTGGCTATTATTGGTACTGAACGTCATGAA
Source organism: Sphingobacterium thalpophilum (assembly GCA_943325195.2). Lineage (GTDB taxonomy): Bacteria > Bacteroidota > Bacteroidia > B-17B0 > Aurantibacillaceae > Aurantibacillus. The sequence continues at coordinate 1,579 of CALPON020000213.1, forward strand.
AGTCGCCGCGTTGACCGTCAGTTACGCGGTCGTGCGGGTCGCCAGGGTGATCCAGGTAGTTCACAGTTTTTTGCTTCTCTTGAAGATAATCTGATGCGTCTTTTCGGAAGCGAACGGATTGCTTCTTTGATGGATCGGATGGGTCTGAAAGAAGGAGAAGTGATTCAACACAGTATGATCACCAAGAGCATCGAAAGGGCTCAGAAAAAAGTCGAGGAAAATAACTTTGGTATCCGTAAACGTCTGATCGAATATGATGACGTGATGAATGCGCAACGCGAAGTGATCTACAAACGCCGCCGCAATGCCTTGTACGGGGATAAATTGAGCATCGATATTGCTAACATGATTTATGAAGTAGCGGATACGGTCGTAGAAGAGTATCAGCCACTGAAAGATTTTGATGGCTTTAATCTGGAATGTCTCCGGAATTTCGGCATCGAAAGTCCTTTTACTGAACAACAATTCAACAGTGGACGCTCCGAAGAGCTAGCACAGCAATTATTTGAATCGGCTCAGGCTCATTATACAGAGCGCATTAAATTGATTGCAGAACAGGCCTTCCCCGTTGTTCGGGATGTCTTTCAGAATCAAAATAACAATTTTGAAAACATTGTGACGCCGTTTACGGATGGTATCCGTGGTATCCAGGTGATGACTAATCTCCGGAAAGCCTATGAAACCAATGGGCGCGAACTGGTGCTTGGTTTTGAAAAATCAGTTGTACTCAACATGATTGATGAGGCCTGGAAAGAACACCTACGTGAATTAGATGATCTAAAGCAAGCGGTTCAAAATGCTTCCCTCGAGCAAAAAGACCCACTGGTTATTTATAAATTGGAATCCTTTAATTTATTTAAAGAAATGATCAACAAGGCAAATAAGGAAGTGATCTCTTTCCTTATGCGTGGTGGTCTGCCAGTGGAAGGGCAGCAACAGCAGCCTAATCAACAAACGCGATTTACGCAAGAAGCGCCGCAGCCCAAAAAGGAAAAATTGGTGGAAACCCGCAATGAAAATGCGGTAGAAGAGCAGAACGCTCAGCAGAAGCCGAAAGCACAGCCGATTCGGGTGGAAGCAAAAATCGGCAGAAATGATCCTTGTCCTTGTGGTAGCGGTAAAAAATTTAAAAACTGCCACGGTGCTGGCGTCGCCTGAGAAGACAGCGTATTAATATAATAAAGTCCCTGCTAGTCAGGGATTTTTTTTGAGAATGAATGGCCTTCTTTTTAGCAGGGCGCCCCATTCAGGTAAAATATGGGGAAGGCCATAAATTTTCATTAATTTTGAAGGACTTATTGTATGAAGACTAAAATTAAATTCGGTACCGACGGTTGGAGAGCAATTATTGCTCAAGATTTTACTGTAGAAAATGTAGCACGTGTTTCTGAAGCAACCGCTAAATGGCTGGTCGCTCGGAGCAAGTCGCCTTCTATTGTTCTCGGCCACGATTGCCGATTTGCAGGTGAGCTTTTTGCCGAAACTGCCGCTGCTGTTTTTCTAGCACATGGTATCAAGGTACATTTAGCGAAAGGCTACGTGAGTACACCCATGATTTCTTTGGGAACGGTGCAGCTCATAGCGGACCTAGGCATCATTATCACTGCATCGCATAACCCACCTTCCTACAATGGTTATAAAATAAAGGGTAGTTATGGCGGACCTCTAACGCCAGAGTTGGTGCAGGAGATTGAGGACATGATTCCAGAGCAAGCGCAAACAGCTTGGACTGGCATTCAATTGGACGATTGTCGCA
>CALPON020000214.1 GCA_943325195.2 Sphingobacterium thalpophilum
CTAAAAACCAGTGATGACAAAATCATTGCGGTAGATAGTAAAGTAAGTTTTGACGATAACGGTTTGTACCGGCATCCAGATTATGCAGCGATGCGTGACGAGACGGAAGAAGATCCAACCGATGTGGAAGCACGGAAGGCAGAACTGAACTATGTCCAATTAGACGGAAACGTTGGTTGCATGGTGAATGGTGCAGGTTTGGCGATGGCGACAATGGACATTATTAAATTGAGCGGTGGTGAACCAGCTAACTTTCTGGATGTAGGTGGAACAGCCAATGCAGAGCGTGTAGAAAAAGCCTTCCGAATCATTTTAAAAGATGAAAACGTTAAAGCGATCCTCGTAAATATCTTTGGTGGTATTGTGCGTTGTGATCGTGTAGCCCAAGGTATTGTGGATGCTTACCGGAATATGGGAACCATCAACGTGCCGATCATTGTCCGTTTACAGGGAACCAATGCAGATGTGGCTAAAAAACTAATTGATGAATCAGGGCTGAAAGTGTATTCTGCCATTGAATTTCATGAAGCGGCTGCTTTGGTCAACAAATTACTTAAATCTAATTAAAAACTATTATATTTAAGCAGTAAAGTGCGCCCCAGGCTAAATAAAAAAGGCGCGATAAACAATAAAATATCAAAGAAATGAATAAACCGAGTCTATTATTTTTATCTGCGCTGACAGCAATGACAATGAGCAGCTGCGGCGGGGGAGAAAAGGCCGATGATGTGGAGATGGCTGACACTGTGAAAGTGGAGGAAGCCAAAAGTCCTGTTTCTGAAACTTTTTTCCAGGTTCCTTCTCCGGGAGAAATGCTAACCTTTATTAAGATGGTTGGCGGGGCGAACAACAAGAAAACATCTTTTCTTAATCCTCCGGCGAATGAAAAAAACTACACGGACCAGAAATCCAAAGCACTTAATTTCGGGATCTACAGTTGCGACCTGAGCTATTGCAGTATTTTCGAGATGGGTTCTGAGTCTCTGAAGTATTTCAAAACTGTAAAAGTTATGGGCGAGCAGATTGGTGTATCTACAGCGATCAAGCCGGAAGTTCTCAAACGTCTTGAAAAAAACATCAGTTCACCAGACTCACTGGCATTAATAACGGATGACGTTTATTTCTCTTCTTTTGAAGCGCTGGAAGACAGCAAACAAGGGCCGACTCTGGCACTAGTTGTTGCAGGTGGCTGGATTGAAAGTATTTTCATTGCCACTAATCTTGCTAAATATGAAGCCGATAGTCCAATGGCAGAGCGTCTGGCAGACCAAAAGTACACACTTGAAAACCTGCTTGAATTCCTTCGTAAGCATGAAGCCGATGAATCCGTGAAAGCGGTGAAATTAGATTTTGAAGGTTTAATGACGGAATTCAATAAAATTGGCGAGAAGAACGCTAATCCTCTAAAAAATCCCGAAAAAGGTGCAGCTCAGCTGAGCGGTGGTACACAACTGGTAATGACAGAAGCGGTGTACAATGCTATTGCTGAAAAAATCAAAACCATTCGCAACAGTTATACTTTAACTAAATAAAACCATTCGAAAAATGAAATATATTTTGTCAATCATCGTAGCAGCTGTTCTTAGCACTTCTGTATACGCGCAGTCGGGTGTCTGCGGGCAGTTTCATAAAAAATACTGTCATTTTGAGTCCGATAAAGGCGGCAACTGGCAGTACAACGCACAAAGCAAAAGTGGCCTCTTTAATCAGGGTATGGTTAGCAAATTGCGCTGTGTAATTTACAAAGGCATGGATTACCGTATTTCTGTTTGCTGTGAAACCATTCTCGGTGAAAAGGTGAGCTACAAAATCTATGATGCACGTACCAACGAACTCTTGTTTGATAACAAAAGTGCGGAAGATACACAGCAATTTGAATTCCAAAGTGTAAGTACGCGTCAGTTAGTAATTGAAGTGATGGTGCCACAGGGTGCTACCGAAAAGGATAAGCACAAATCGACTGATGCAGCTTGCATTGGGCTCCTCATCGAGCATAAGCTGACTGATAAACAAGGTTTCTCAGCGTATTAATAAAACTTTCATTGCAAAAGAAACCCAGCCTAAATGGTTGGGTTTTTTATTTACTTTTGTTTTAAATCCTTTCCACCATGTCTGTCCACAAGGAAGTTAAAAGAGTAACCACCAACGTGCTCAGTGAAATGAAACGCCGTGGTGAAAAAATTGCTATGCTCACCGCTTACGATTATAGCATGGCTAAAATCATTGACAGTGCTGGGATTGATGTAATACTTGTTGGCGATAGCGCGAGTAATGTCATGGCGGGACATGAAACAACCCTACCGATTACACTCGATCAGATGATATACCACGCTGGAAGTGTGGTACGCGCTGTGCACCGCGCACTCGTGGTCATTGACCTTCCCTTTGGCTCCTATCAGGCGAATTCAAAAGAGGCGCTGATGTCTGCTATCCGCATCATGAAGGAGAGTGGAGCACATGCCGTGAAGTTGGAAGGGGGACGAGAAATCAAAGAAAGTATAGAACGGATTCTGACCGCCGGTATTCCTGTCATGGGCCATCTGGGACTTACCCCGCAGAGTATTTATAAATTCGGAACCTATGCTGTGCGCGCCAAGGAAGAAGATGAGGCAGAGCGCTTAATCGAAGATGCCCGCCTGCTGGAACAATACGGCTGTTTTGCCCTCGTCCTAGAAAAAATACCGGCTAGCCTGGCTGAAAAGGTTGCCAAGACAATTTCTATTCCTGTGATTGGAATTGGCGCCGGTGGTGGGGTGGATGGACAGGTATTGGTGACCCACGACATGTTAGGCATGACCCATGAATTTAGTCCACGGTTTTTAAGACGCTATCTCAATTTGTACGAAAGTATGGGGAATGCTTTTCGCCAGTATATTTCGGATGTGAAGAGCCGTGATTTTCCTAATACAAAAGAGCAATATTAAAAAAAGCCGGTGCAGTACCGGCTTTTTTTAGTTAAGATACGTCGTGCTATAACTAAGGACGAATAGCTACTTTTTCAACCTGTAGAACTGTCTTATCGGTCAGGTCATACACAAATGCAATAACTGTTGTCTTTCGATCATTTAAAGGAAGGGGTGCTTTCTGCGAGGTTCCTGATATACTAGCGGGCAAAGCAAAATTATTAAAGTTGTTGCGAACGGTGTCACCAGGACTAGCCGCAGAGATCTTGAAATCTGTTCCCCAGGTGCCATTAATATCTCCACGCATCATGTGTTCAAATTCATAGTCTTCCACATCTGTTTTGCCATCTTTTTGTTTGCCAACGATGCCGTCTTCCTGAAAGATGACAATGATCTTTGTAGGGTTTGCATA
>CALPON020000215.1 GCA_943325195.2 Sphingobacterium thalpophilum
ATGAGCAGAGGAGGGAGGATCAGACTAAGAAAAACAGCACCGGTAAATAACCAGGCAGCGGAAATTTGTTTCAAAACTTTCTCGATTAGAAGCAGACTTCAAAGATGCAAATAATTTTAGTCTAGGCCGATTCCGATAAGGGCAAGCTGTCGTTTGATTTTCAGAGCGACTAGAAGTTTTCTGGGTTTAAAGCACGAAGGCTTGAGATTTAGTAAAAGAACTAACACCACAAAGCTCAGCGCAAGACCTTTATCACACGTTTTCGCTCAAGGCGCGGGGACCTGCTGAGGCAGTACAAATAGTCACAGAACCTCGCCAACTAAACAGCCGATTGCTACAGCCGAGATTTTAAAAGAATAGAAGCCATGTCTAACAGCAATGAAGGACAGACAGCTGTGTATTTAACAAATTTTAGAACTGCTCTCCATCCGCTTCGCGTACCTGCCAGGTATGGTCACTCAGCAGAGTCACTGCGCAGATATACTCCAGCTCGGCAGGTCGTTTGCGACCCCATTCCTCATCACTGATCATCATCAGTCGGTATTGGTTATTTTTGAGATACAGATGATAAGTATGACCAATAAACGGTTCAAAGGAAATAACCGCTGTATAAATTTTTTCGCTGATTTCTACGCGTCTCTGCAATCGGCCAGCTTCTTCTGCTAAAAGGGCGGCTTGTCTTTGCAATTGCGCCAGCTGACGGCCGGTTTGCTCATGCATGGCAGAGAGGGCGCGGGAGTGTATTTTGCCAACATCTTCCGGTTTCACCAGCGCACTGCCGGCATGGTGCGGATAGGTCAGTGTCCCCGGTTCCTCTGTTACCTTGTCTTTATCAATTGGATTCTTCATTGTCCATTAAACAGACAGAAAGGCGAATTGTTCGTTTCTTGTCCCGGTGCCACAAAATGCCCTTTGCAGGGCCCGTTCCGGGTTTTCCCAAAGGATGTCCCCAAGGCAGGGACATCGGCAAAAAAAGACACCTGCCAGCCCGCCGATTCTTTTGTAGATAGCTGACAACAGCCTAAGCCTGTCGAAAATGGCCCGGTCTGGGGCTGATTAAATCGACCCTTGAGTCTTGCTGATCGCTATACGAGCCCTGTAAACCGCGAAAACGCAATTCAGATAAAAAACTCTCCACCTGAATAATGCCCAGTGTGGTAATGCGGCATAAAAACCCTGCCGGACTAAAACGATACTCTTTTACCAAACCTCGGCGGACCAGTGCACCACCAAGTTCATGAATCTGACGGATATCAGAAATGCCATCATCCGCCAGACATTCTGAGATATCATGGGTGGCTTCCGGATTCTCCAGATATTTATTCAGCAGGTATGACAGTGTTTTTTTTGATAATACGACCTGCGTTTCGATGATTGAATACATACTAATTTTTCTTGGAGCGAAAAATAGTTCAGGTGAATCGCAAATTTTTGCATTCCATCGATAGGGATTAACAATTTACTAACAGGATGACATCAGGTTACGGAATTTTGGAGGGAAATAGAGTGTCCTCCGCAATCTCCTGCGGTTCCCCCCAAAGGTTAAAACTATTTTATGCGCATATTTGTAGTCCATGGCAATAGACAAAATAGAGATAGAGGCATTTCTCGATTTGAGAAAAAGAATGCCAGTGCTGGATGTGCGCAGTCCTTCTGAATATGCCCATGCGCATGTTCCTGGCGCTTCTTCTCTCCCTATTTTTTCGGATGAGGAACGAAAGATTATCGGTACGGCTTATAAACAGGAAAGTCGTGAGACGGCCATCCGTCTGGGTCTCGAGTACTTCGGTCCTCGTATGTTGCCCCTCGTGGATGAAGTGCGTGCTTTGTTAAAGTCACGAAAATCGGAAAGCGACGAAGTGGCAGTACATTGCTGGCGGGGCGGCATGCGCAGTGCGGCGGTGGCCTGGTTACTAGATCTCTATGGTTTTAAAGTCTATTTGCTGCAGGGCGGCTACAAAACCTTTCGTCACTGCATGATTGAGCAGTTTGAACGCGCCCTGAGTTTAAAAATAGTCGGCGGCTACACAGGTAGTAATAAGACTGGACTATTACTTCTCATGAAGAAAAAAGGCATGAATGTGATTGATCTGGAGGGACTCGCAGGCCACATGGGCTCAGCCTTCGGCAATCTGGACATGATTCCTCAACCTTCACAGGAAATGTTTGAAAATTTATTGGGGACTGAACTTCTCAAATTTTCTAATATCGAAACCATCTGGGTAGAGGGGGAAAGTCAGCGGATTGGTCTGGTCAATATTCCTCAAAGTTTTTTTCTCTGCATGCGCCGATCGCCGGTTTATTTCCTCAACATTCCCTTTGATGAGCGGATTAAGCATATTTTGACCATCTATGGAAAAGGCTCGCGTGAAAAAATAATGAATGCCACTGTCCGTCTTCAAAAACGCCTGGGGGGACTCGAAACCAAGAACGCGGTGAATGCATTACTAGAAGATGATCTGGAAGGCTGTTTCCGGATTTTGTTACATTACTATGACCGACTCTATTTAAAAAGCACGATGAGTGCCACTGAAGGCGAGCGTGAAATTGTGAATGTGGATTCGCCTGTGACAGATGAAAATAAAAATTATAATTTGTTAATGCAGCATGGAAGAGACTAAACGCTATTTGTTAACAGAGTTTGCGCATGGCGCTGGATGCGGCTGCAAAATTGCACCGGCCGTGTTACAGGAAATCCTTGGTAATGCCACGCCTTCTGCTCATTTTGAAAATCTGCTCGTCGGGCACACTACCAATGATGATGCCGCTGTCGTGGATCTTGGTAATGGTACTGCACTTATTGCGACTGCCGATTTTTTTATGCCCATTGTGGATGATGCGTTCGATTTCGGACGCGTGGCGGCAGCCAATGCGATTAGCGATGTCTATGCCATGGGGGGCAAACCTCTGTTGGCACTCGCCTTGCTGGGATGGCCGGTTGATAAATTGCCAGCGGCATTGGCGGCTAGAGTGATGGAAGGTGCGCGGAGTATTTGTGCGGAAGCTGGAATTCCATTGGCAGGCGGCCACAGTATTGATACGACTGAACCGCTTTTTGGATTATCAGTCAATGGCCTGGTTCCTCTTGAACGGGTGAAACGCAATGCTACTGCGCAAAACGGTGATTTGATTTATCTCACTAAAGCGCTCGGCAATGGTATATTGAGTACTGCGGGTAAACGGAAGCTATTGAGAGTAGAAGACCGCGAACAGTTGGTGAAACAACTCGTGACTTTAAATTCATTTGGAAGTGTTTTGGGGGGTATTTCTGAA
>CALPON020000216.1 GCA_943325195.2 Sphingobacterium thalpophilum
AACCTAATGGCTTTCGTGTACTCCTCTATTGCCCCTCGATAATCTTTTAGGTCATATTTAGCATGCCCTCTGTCTTCATACTCTTGTGCTGTCTGACTATATCCTATCGTTATAAAAAAAGACAGAATAATTATTGAATAAAAGAATTTCATACTTTACTTTTTTGGGATTGATTTATTGTATGTCTTCAAAGCAAGCTGTACTTTTTAAAAAAATACTTGGTTGTTTTTGAATAATTGAAGTTAATCATTTTTTGTTTGATTTTCAGATCTTAACTTATGATAATGTCCAGTGATAATTATACTAAATCGGTTCGCTTTGGTTTGAAGACATACAGCTGACTTCCCAGTTCGGGAAGTCAAGGGCAGTTAATCGTATTATCCGTGGTACCCTGGATTTTATCTTTTCAGTAGTACTATGCTGGCAGCATCAATAGGTAAACTGTAATACTCCCCTAATCTAGGACCATTGGTTTAGTTAAGAAAAAACTAAATTTACTAAACCACATGACAAAACAAACCAGGCGCAAATTCAGCGCGGAATTCAAGGCCAAGGTTGCCTTGGAGGCCATTAAGAATCAAAAGACCTTGGCACAGCTTAGCCAACAGTATGAAGTGAATCCAGTAACAATTTCGAAATGGAAATCCGAATTTTTGGATAACATGGCTGTTATTTTTCAAGGGGAAAGACATGATTTATCGGAGGTAGACTCCTCTGATAAGGATAAACTTTATGCGCAAATCGGCCAGCTAAAAGTCGAGCTGGACTTTTTAAAAAAAAGTGCGCGCAAATTGGGAATACCGGAGAGCGAATGGAAACCATAAAACCACATCACGACAAGCTCTCAGTGCGCAGACAATGTGACCTATTGATGGTTCCAAGGAGCTCACTCTATTATGCTCCTGTTCCTGAAAAACCAGAAAACATCAAAATGATGGACATTATGGATCGTCATTTGCTGCAACACCCTACAGAAGGTGTGATTTCCATGGTAGATATGCTCAGAGAAAGAGGCTATCCTGTGGGTCCCAAGCGCATCAGGCGGCTATTCAAGTTGATGGGCTATCAGGCAATCTACAGGCGTAGAAATCTCACCAAGAACGCTTTGAGGGAATTTATTCGTCCTTACCTACTGCGCGGTCTTGAAATTGCGCACGCAAACCAGGTATGGTGTACTGACATTACCTACATTCCAATGGCTAAAGGCTTTATGTACATGACCGCAATTATAGACGTCTACAGCAGAAAGATTGTTGGATGGGGTATCAGCAACTCTATGACAAAACAATGGGTTCTTCAGGTGCTTAAAGAGGCCGTTGATTGCTATGGAAAGCCTGAGATCTTAAACTCCGATCAAGGCTCGCAATACACGAGCTCCGCTTGGACAAGCTTCCTTGAAAGAGAAGGCATCCGAATCTCAATGGATGGTAAAGGTCGTGCCACTGACAATACTTGGATCGAACGCTTCTGGCGGACCTTAAAGGAAAACTACATCTATCTGAACCCAGCAGACGATGGCCTTGAACTCTTTAAGGGAGTTCAGGCCCATCTTGCGTATTATCATCAAAAAAAACACCAATCCTTGAAAACTTCTCCCGAAAAATGCTATCAAGAATCTGTAAGGAAAAATGCAGCGTAAACAAATAATTATTAACTTAGATTATTGAACCCGTGGCCCAAAGAATGGGGAGTATTACAGTATTAGCGTTGTGAAATTTAGTGATGCAGCACTAAAGTGATGGTGCTGGAGTAGGGGGTGTTATAGTATTAAAGAAAAGTTCGGATAGGTTTGAAGGTCTATAGTACATACCCTCAGACTAATCCGAACTTTTATCGATAAAAAATAGTTGATTATCTTTTTTTAATAATTAATTAACGACTTATTGCTTTATAAATTTCATCGTTTTTGGTTCCTTGTTAGTTTGCTGAATCATTAGGGTGTACATCCCATTCGCATAGGCTGAAATATCAATTTGCAGTTGTTCTTCAGCGGCTGCTTCATAAATCAGTTGACCTAAGTAATTATAAATAGCGATTTTGCTTTGATCAAAGTCTGGTACTTCTAAAACAAACTTTCCAGGGTTTGGGTTAGGATATAATTTCATGATGATATTTCCCTTTACTTCGGCAAGTGCGGTGCAAGGACTAACGCTGACTTCTATCGTTTGACTCTTGGTGCAATTAGTTTGATCCAATCCAGTCACGGTATAGATTACTGTCGCTATGGGTTGTACCACAATGGAGGCAGTTGTTGCGCCAGTATTCCAGGTATATGAGGATGCACCTGTTGCTTTTATCTTGGTGGTTTCACCGACGCATAATTCGTTGTCCCCAGAAACATTAACATTAGGTAAGGGATTTACGGTTAGAGCTGAAATAGCTGGATTAATCGCTTGACATCCATTTAAAGCTTTGCCGTATACTGAATAAGTACTAGAACTCGATGGCGATACGATATTACTTCCTGAGGAGTAGGAGTATGTTGCTGCTCCACTAGGAAGCAGTGTGAAGGATTGGCCTGCACATATATCTCCACTGTTGACCGATAGTGTTGGTGTGGCGTTAACAGTCAGGTTGCTTACAGCGGTATTCGATCCAATACAACCTAAGGCGCTTGTTCCGCTCACAGAATAAGAGGTGTTTGTTAATGGACTCACCACGTTTGTTCCTGAAGAGTAGGTGTAGGTATTAGCACCATTCGGAATCAGCGTAAACGAATTTCCGCTACAAATCACGCCCGAGTTGACGCTTATGGTGGGCGTTGCATTAACAGTTAATATGCTTATGGCGATGTTTGATCCAATACAACCTAAGGCATTTGTTCCAGTTACCGAATAACTTGCAGTGGTTAAGGGACTTACCACATTTGTACCTGATGAGTAGGTATAGGTGGATGCGCCACTTGGACTTAATGTAAATGAATTACCGCTACAAATCACGCCGGAATTAACGCTGATGCTTGGTGTTGTATTAACAGTCACTGAACTTACCGCGGTATTTGATCCAAGGCAACCGGAGGCACTAGTTCCAGTTACCGAATAAGAGGTGCTTATTAAAGGACTTACCACGTTTGTTCCTGAAGAGTAGGTGTAGGTATTAGCACCAATCGGAATCAGTGTGAATGAATTGCCACTGCAAATCACACCGGAGTTGACGCTAATACTTGGTGTTGCGTT
>CALPON020000217.1 GCA_943325195.2 Sphingobacterium thalpophilum
GCCAGGCAGATGCGCTTTACTGGGACTGAAGAGGTGCAAAATGGGAAAGCGCTGCTAAAAAAATACGTCCTTGCTGCTCTAAAAATAGAAAAAGCTGGTCTAAAAGTCCCTCTCAAGCAAACTAAAGCGTTTGACATGCCGGAGGAATTTATAACTGTTCTGAAAAAAGACTCCAAGCTCGAAAGTGCTTTTAAAAAACTGACACCGGGTCGGCAGCGGGCTTACCTTCTGCATTTTTCCTCGGCGAAACAAAGTGCAACACGGACGGCCCGGATTAAAAAATGTATTCCGAAAATTTTAGATGGCAAAGGTTTGGATGATTAGCTGGACAGAAAAGTTTTACAAAAAAAGCCTGAACTCTGCTGAAGTCAGACTCATTCATTCGTCAGCAAGTATGATTGCACCTTAGCAGCAGCCGCTGCCTGGTTTGCAAATGCCTTTATCACCTGCTTGAAGTTCAGCCATTTTTAATTTGGGCTTCTCCCCTACCCCACATTGGTCCGGTGCCAAGCAAGCAGTAACTTTAGAACTAAGTACGAAGTTTTTTCCATTAAAAGTCAGACCAAATTTTCCGATTGTTTCCTGCTGATATTCGACTTCAATTTCTGCATCCTTTAAATCCAGAACCTTTTCAGAGCGTGTAATAATGTCCTTTAATTTCTGAGGAGCAAGGCGGTGATCATAATCGTGCGCTTCCCATAACTGAAAATTAACGGTTTGCTCGGATCGGACGGTCCCGCCGCAATCAATAAACTTTTTGCTGACCTGACCAACTTCAGTCACATGAAAGTGTGAAGGCACAAGTTCGCCATTAGGGAGTTCGAATACCAGATGAGTGGTTGCGTTCAGGTGTATTTTAAAATCAGATAATTTCATGACTGGTTCTTGTAAATTAATTCGTTTGCAAGTTTTATTATAATCGTAAATTTACGATTATAATAAAAGCGGGACGCTGATAATAATACTAATGAATCCTAAAAAATGATAAGTTCCAAAAAGATGTTCTCAGGTGAACGTCGATTCACCTCAGCTAATGGACTGTTTTTCTTGGAAGAAAAGAGTTGCAGCTACATGGTTCGGTCAATTGTCTGATTTTTAATGGGTTAAAACCCCTCTTTTCCAAGATCAATCGACTACTTTTTATTGCCTTCAATTTTCATTGTCAAACTTTTCTGAACGAATTTTTCCAGAGAAAAAGATTACCGCGTTTGAAAATAAGAGCAGATGAGAGCCTGCTTACCGCAGTAAAAACCTTACCTTAGGCTCATGTCAGAAGATCAGGAACCGAAACACATCCGGCGTGAGCGCTACACAGGCAAGCACCCTAAAACGTTCTCCGAAAAATACAAAGAACAGCAGCCGGAGCGCTATGCTGAAGACATCAGCAAGATTATGGAACAAGGTCGCACACCGGCGGGTATGCATCGTTCCATCTGCGTTGCGGAGATTCTGGAAATTTTAAAAGTCCAGCCCGGAGAAACGGGACTGGATGCGACACTTGGCTATGGTGGGCACAGTCTCGAATTGCTAAAAGCCTTAAATAAAGAAGGACGTTTGTTTGCAACAGATGTCGATCCTTTTGAGTTGCCCAGGACCCGCGAACGCTTGCATGCATTGGGATATGGTGAGGAGCACCTGCAGATCCGCCAGATGAATTTTTCAGGAATTGACCGATTGGTTTCTGAAGCAGGCCGATTTGATTTTATTTTGGCAGATTTGGGTGTATCTTCCATGCAGATTGATAATCCTGAGCGTGGTTTCTCCATGAAGTTGAACGGTCCTCTCGATCTTCGTTTAAATCCCAAGAACGGTAAACCTGCCAGAGAGTTTTTAAAGACGACCGATCAAGAGACCCTTCAAGAAGTTTTAACAGAAAATGCAGATGAACCCTATAGCGAAGAAATTGCAGCAATGATCATGAAGACAATTCGTAACGGTGAAGAGATCAGCACGAGTGCGCAATTAAAAGATGTGATTTCAGAGGCGCTTGCTAAACTACCTTTTCAGTTAAGTAAGGAGGACGTAAAAAAGTCTTGCCAGCGCAGTTTTCAGGCTTTACGCATAGCGGTGAATAATGAATTCGGGGTACTGGAACAGTTTCTCTCTAAACTACCTGATTCGCTTTCGCCAGGCGGACGGGTGGCTATTTTATCCTTTCATTCGGGAGAGGACCGCCGCGTTAAAAAAGCGTTTCAGTACTTTGAAAGAGAGGGTGTTTTTAGTTCTGTTTCGCGAGAGCCCATCCGTGCCTCTGCTAAAGAGTGTTTTGACAATCCGCGGGCAAAATCGGCCAAATTGCGCTGGGCAATAAAAAGCTGAGCGGAGTCTTCGGACCAAAAATCGGTTCATGGTGGCCTCCTATTTCAGGGCTTGAAAAGCGGCCCCTTTCTTCTATTCTAGATTTGCCTGTTGGAGAACATTTTCCCAATTAGTCCTGAAGAAGGCATCAAGTATGCGCTAGTATGAGCATTAGTCTGGACAATCTCGCACAGAAACGTCTTCATCTTCAGACAATTTCCTCACCCCAAGTCAGTAAAATTGTATAAAATCGCAAATTTCAAGTCTAAAATTTTTAAATCTTTCAAGAAAAATATTAAATTGCGGGTTGGAAACTGTCAGCAAATGATGGAAAAGTTAAATTAACGAAATTCGGCATTAAAATAAAACAAATAGAATATGAAAAGAAAAATACACCAGCTCTTATCTATTACCAAAAAAAGAAACCTTGCATTAGCACTCCTCTTTTTTTCGTTTAACGCTTTTTCTCAAATAACCTATACACTTAATTTCACCGGCTCGATTCAAACTGTGACGCTTACCGCCGGTAACTGGGGTATCGAGTGCTGGGGAGCGAGTGGTGGATCTATTACCTCATTAGGCGGTGGTGGTATTGGTGGTTATTCAGCGGGACAGATAAATATTACAACCCCTGGGACCCCTGTTAATGTTTATGTAGGAGGGCGTGGTCTCCCCGCGACCGGTACCTCAGCATCAGCAGGTGCAGGCGGCTGGAATGGCGGAGGTGGCGGTGCTGCTGTCGGTCGTTCAGGTGGCGGTGGCGGTGGCGCATCCGATGTTCGTCTTGGCGGCACTGCAGCTGGCAACCGAATTATTGTTGCTGGTGGTGGTGGCGGCGC